>CAZRSI010000108.1:7798-9274 GCA_964602575.1 uncultured Anaerolineae bacterium | reverse complement strand
GACTTGAATCCAAGAGCGGTTTACGCTATAATTACAATCAGACCACAGACAGGAGGGATAGCTTTGCCGATCTATGAGTATCGCTGTAACAACTGTGGACGGCGGGTAACCCTCTTCTGGCGGAGTTTCTCTGAGGCCGGGGCTGCAGTACCGCGTTGTTCTTTCTGCGGTGGAGAGGACATGACCCGCCTGGTCTCTCGCGTCGCCGTAGTCAGGTCCGAGGAGAGCCGTCTTGAGGACCTGGCCGATCCCAGCAACCTGGCTGGCCTGGACGAGAACGACCCGAAATCATTGGCTCGCTGGATGCGAAAGATGAGCCAGGAGATGGGCGAGGACCTGGGGCCGGAGTTTAATGAAGTTGTAGACAGGTTGGAGGCCGGACAGAGTCCAGAGGAAATCGAGGAAGCCATGCCGGACCTGGGAGGTGGGTTGGGTGCAGAGGGCGGGTTCTAACCGTTAGAACTTCTCGCAGCGCTCCACATCAACCACGAAGACAGTGGCGCCACCCACCTGCACCTCCACTGGGGTGGGTATGTACAACTCCCCCGCCTCCATCATGGGCGGCAAGGGATTCACATACTCGGTTCGGGTGTGGCAATTCTCCTTGATCAACTTCAGCACGTCGTCCACCTTGTCGTCCTCTGTGCCCACATAGATCGTTGTGTTTCCTTCTCGCAAGAAACCCCCGGTGGTGCTGATCAGCGTGGCCCGATGCCCTTCCCTCAACAGGGCCTCGACTAATCCCCTGGCATCGTCGCTATTGACGATACTCATGATTAACTTCATGTCATAGATACCCCCCGTTTAGCTTAGCATTTGGTTACTCAGGCCAAGTAGCTTCTCTTCCACCTTGGCCTTGATCACTGCCTGGATAGCTTCCACTGGCTGGCTGGCATCAATTACCAACCACCGACTTGGCTCCTCGGCGGCCATTTGCAGGTAACCTTCCCTCACCCGGCGGTGGAAATCCAGTTCCTGTTGGTCCAGCCGATTCCACTCCGCTTGTCCTGCTTCACGTGCGGCCAGCTTCCGCCGCAACCCCTCCTCGACATCAATGTCCAGATAAATTGTGAGATCTGGTTTCAGCCCTCCGGTGGCCAGGGCGGTGATGGTACGGAGTGTCTCCAGATCTAAGCCATGGCCATAACCCTGGTAGGCCAGAGTGGAGTCGGCATAGCGATCGCAGAGGACGATACCTCCTTGTTGCAAGTGAGGGTGGATTACCTGATGGACAATTTGGGCCCGCGCTGCGGAGAAGAGAAGGGCTTCGCAAGCGGGCAGCATCTCGGTGTTGCGGGGGTTGAGGAGGATGGCTCGGATCTGATCGCCAATACTGGTCCCTCCTGGTTCCCGCGTGGCCAACACGGGGTAGCCCTTTTCCTCAAGGTAACTTCTCAGAAGCCTCATCTGCGTCGTCTTCCCACTGCCCTCGGGGCCCTCAAAAGTGATGAATAGACTCAAACAGTTTCTCCCCTT
>CAZRSI010000108.1:0-7698 GCA_964602575.1 uncultured Anaerolineae bacterium | reverse complement strand
TCTGTTCTCCAATGCAGAAAGAGTTGTGCTCCGTCGGCGAGCAACAGGGGAACGCCAACCCCCGTCTCAGTTCGCTCTATGTCTCACCCCGGTTTTGATCCTCTCGATTATCTCGTTCCTGGCCAGTGTAGTCTTTGTCATCTACCCCCGATATATCCTCACCCTTCGCCGCGGCTCCTTGCCGTAGCTGTGGGAGACAAGGTTAGCCTCGCGAGCCATCTGGTGCTGATGGCGGCGGATATAGGCGTTCTGGGGCGAGAGGCTCACCGATTTGGCGCCAGCCAGCACCTTTTGGATAGCTTCTTGGGTCTCGCGCATGGCTATAGCGAAGGGATCCATCTCCTCTGCCTCCAGGTCGAAGATGTCTGCCAGACAACTCTGCATTTGCTTGATGGTGTTGGAACGCAGGACGTAGATGGGAATCCCCTCCTCTTCTGCATCGGCTATGAT
Organism: uncultured Anaerolineae bacterium; assembly: GCA_964602575.1. Taxonomy (GTDB): domain Bacteria; phylum Chloroflexota; class Anaerolineae; order VGOG01; family VGOG01; genus CAZRSI01. Next base: position 7,248 of record CAZRSI010000108.1, on the reverse strand, counting down.
CCGAGGGCGCTTGCGATAATACTGCTTCAGCGTGATGAGCACCTCGGCTTCTTCCAAGTCGTCTACGATAACCATGGGAAGTTGGAGCCGTCCAGCAGCCTGGTTCAAGCGATTGCGGGCTATGCCGTAGGGGTAGACATGCAAGGTGGATAAGGGAACAGCCCGCTTGGAGGGAGGTCGGATGGGCCTTTCCTCCAAACCAGGTGTTGTGATTTTTGCCTCCTCTATTTGTATCTCTCCCCGCTCATCTCGGTATCGGATCTCAGCCGGCAGTGGATGCCTTCGCAGGATGGCGTCTACGGCAGCCGCCACATCATGGTGCACGGCCAGACGCTGCCGGTCTTGGATCTCCACCACCACATCGAAGGTAGGGGGGGCCTGGCGCTCTAGCACGGATTTCTGAGTGCCCCGGCGTCGGGCCTCTTCGTCGCTAAGGGTAACGCTTTGGATACCGCCCACTAAGTCGGCCAGGGTGGGGTTCATCATCAGGTTGTCCAGGGTGTTGCCGTGGGCCGTACCGATGAGCTGCACCCCTCGCTCGGCAATGGTGCGAGCAGCTACTGCCTCCAGTTCCCTGCCGATCTCATCAATGATGATCACCTCTGGCATGTGGTTTTCTACCGCCTCGATCATCACCTCGTGCTGGAGGGAGGGAGTAGCCACCTGCATGCGTCGCGCCCGGCCGATAGCAGGGTGAGGGATGTCGCCATCACCAGCGATTTCATTGGAGGTGTCAACGATTATCACTCGCTTCTTCTCGGCCAAGACACGCGCTGCCTCCCGCAGCATGGTCGTTTTGCCCACTCCGGGCCGTCCCAGGAGAAGGATGTTCTTACCCGATTCGATGATGTCTCGGATGATGTCAATGGTGCCATAGACAGCCCGGCCCACGCGACAGGTGAGGCCCACAATGCCCCCCTTGCGGTTGCGGATAGCCGAGATGCGGTGCAGGGTGCGCTCGATCCCCGCCCGGTTATCCGCGTCGAATTCACCGATGCGGGAAACCACGTACTCGATCTCTTTCTCGGTGACTTCGTTCTCGCTGAGGGTGATTTCGTGATTGATAAACCGGGCCTCGGGTTGGCGTCCCAGGTCCAACACGACTTCTAATAGCTCATCTCCCTTGTTTGCCTCCCGAAGGGCCTGTTCGATGTGGGGAGGTAGAACCGCTAACAATGCCTCTAGATCATCGGTAACCTTGAATTGATGCATATCCTCTCGAATCACCTTGACTTAGCGTTTTGTTCATCATCGGGGTGGCCGCTTCTGCCCCCTTCTCCAGGGCTGGTACCAGTTTCAAGGCCGGTTCCTTTATCCGAACGGTGGTGTGCTTCACCATTACACACCGGCTGGCAAAGAGCTGGAACCCCTTGGCCTTGAGCGCGGCCGTCAACCCTCCTTGATACCTTCGCAAACAGCAATAGATAGGAAGGAGTGGAAATCTCGCCAACAGAGCAAGCGATTGGGTGACGAGTTCGTCAGCCATATCATAGGCTTCGGGGTGGAGGAGCATTTCCAACCAATGGCCAACCTGCCCCTCCCGAATCTGCACATATCCGAGGATTTCCCCCTTGTCCTCCAGTACGTAACCCTCTCGTTTGGCCGGCAATAGCCAAGAGCCAGGGCTAGTTTCCCATTTAGATGCAAGACTTTCTGTTTGTTGCACTAGGTGCGGTGCAATAGTTGCATATAGCTCTTGCAGTCTCCAGTTATCCACAGCCTGTTGAGGCCGCATAGTTCTACCCTCAGGCTGTGGCAGTCTATTTGGAGCCCGTTCCAGCCGGAAGATGTCTTCCCGGGCGTAGATGCTGAAACCCGCCTGCTGGAAGACCTCGGCCTCTGGTCCATCCTCAGGCGGGCGGGCGAAAATACGCTGAACGCCTTGCTTGCCGGCCTCGAAACAAAGATTCTCCAGCAAATGGCCCCATATAGCTGTGGCCTCTTGTGCCACTGATGGAGCAGGGCTCAAATAGATCACGTCGGCCTCGGGCCTCCCTCTCCTCATGCGTACCTGAGCGAAGCCCGCCATGCGTTGGTTCTTCCCTCTCTCAGTGCACACATAGGTGAGAATCCCTGTCCTCTGCAAGGGCAAACATCCCATCAGTGCAGCCAGGAGTGGTCTGTATGTTTGAGTCAGTGCTTCCTCTGGGTCAAGCAATATGCCCTGGCTTTGTAATCTACTCACCAGGAGGGCATCGCTAACATCAAAAAGCTTGCTCAACATTGCCTCTCATGGATGAACCTGATTATTTAATATTTTACTATTATTTAGCTCGATTGGCAAACCGAAAAGCCAACAGTTTGACTAAATAGCCAAAATGGTATATTATTTAGAAGGAGAAAAAGGGTTACCAAGCTCCGTATCAACAGCGCGGGAGTGGTTGAGTCCCGGTGGGCTCCGCGGTCTTCAAAACCGTTGATGGGTGCTGCAGAAGCGGCCATGGTGGGTTCGACTCCCATCCACTCCCGCCTTTTTTATTCCCCACATAGCTCTAACCCGTCCCAGGCCGGCTCAGAGTCGGGATTAATCTCCAGTGCCTTCTCTAACCAGGGAATGCCCTTGTCGCAATCGCCCAGGTAGACATACGAGAGGCCCAGTTCATAGTAGTACTCTTCGGATTCCAACCCCAGCTCGATAGCTTTCTCCAGATTAGGAATGGCTTCCTCGTAGTATCGCTGCACATAACGAATCACCCCCAAATGGGCATAGGCACTGGCATACTCAGGATCCACCTTAATGGCCTTCTCCAGTTCGATGATAGCCAGCTCGTAATCTCCCAGGTGGTAGTGAGTCCATGCTAGTTGGTCATAGCCTTCGGGATTGTTGGGGTCAACCTCGGTGGCTTTCTGGAACTGCTCGATGGCGCGGTCGTAATCTCCCAGCACGCGATAGTTACGACCCAGGCTGATGTAAAGATAGCTCAATTTAGGGTGAAGAGATACAGCAACCTCGTATTCGGCGATGGCTCCCTCATAATCACCTTGCTTCTCCAGCACGTAGCCCAGATTGCGATGAGCGTCCACGCTCTGATCATTGAGCCAGACGGCTGTCTCTGCAATTTCCTGGGCCTTCTCCCAACGCCCTTTGTCGGCATAGGCCTCGGCCAGATAAGCGTGAGCCTCGGCCGAGTTGGGGTCCAAATCCACAGCTAGCAAGCCAGCAGTAATGGCTTCATCTACCTGGCCGTCCCAATCCAGCGCCATGCAAAGAATGCCATAAGTCTCAGCGCTTTCCTCCAATTCGACCGCTCGGCGGGCCAAGCCGACCGCCTCGCTCGTGCGACCTCGCAATGTTAGGAGCTTAGCCAAGTGTACATAGGCTGTGGGATTCTCCGGTTCAAGCTCAACTGCTTTCTGGTAGGCTTCAATGGCCTCGTCGAGCTTCCCCTCTCGGAAAAACGCCTGGCCTTCCACCAGATACGATTGGGCGGTCCTGGTCGGCGTTGGGGTGGGCGTGAAAGGAGGTGACCACTCGGATTGGCGAGTGATGACATAGATCCCCCCTGCGATGAGCATCAGCAGGATGAGCAAACGCAGAGACGAAGGTTTTCGCCTTCTCTTCCTTGGTCTTATGTACATCTTAATCCCTTACCTAAGTACAGCGATGCATAGATTCGTTCCGAGTTTCCCGTTCGCCACGCCGCTTTCCTTCTGCCTCGACAAGGCTTGCTTTTGAACTGCGAATAGCTGCCAGATGCCTTTCTCCGCCAGATCCAGCAGCTCGTGCATGACCTCGCGGGCGAATGGCCGGCCCTCGGCGGTGCCTTGGACCTCCACGTATTCCCCTCCAGCGGTCATGACCACGTTGAAGTCCACCTCGGCCACAGAGTCTTCCTCGTAGCACAAATCGAGCACCGGTTGCCCATCCACCACGCCCACGCTGATAGCAGCCACAGGCGTTCTCAAGACATCGGGGGGAAGCAGGCCACCTCGAATCAGCCTGTTCAAGGCGATGGCCAGGGCCACATAACCGCCTGTGACCGAAGCCGTGCGGGTGCCGCCATCGGCCTGGATGACATCGCAATCCACAATCAGGGTGCGCTGGCCCAACTTATCCAGATTGACGGCAGCTCGCAAGCTGCGGCCGATGAAACGCCGGATCTCCTGGGTGCGCCCACGGAGCCCCATGGTCTCCCGTGGGGTGCGCACATGGGTGGAGCGGGGCAGAAGGGCGTATTCAGCGGTAACCCAACCCTGATCCTGGCCCAGGAGCCAGGACGGCACCCTCTCCTCCACCGTGACGTTGCAGACGACCCATGTGGCACCCAACTCAATCAAGACAGAACCCTCAGGGTACTGCACGTAGTCTGGGGTGATGGTCACCGGCCTGAGTTCGTCGTTCCTCCGCCCGTCAACTCTCATGGCTAGCCTTCCCAGACTTCCGAAGTTTCCAAAACTTCGGGAGTCTGTTTAACCCTGCAAACTTTGCAGGCGCTCTTGCAGTTTGGCTTGTTTCTGGCGATAGTCGGCCAGCTTATCCCGCTCCCTCTGTACCACCTGCGCGGGGGCCTTGACCAGGAAGTCCTCGTTGGCCAAGAGCTTCTCAGAACGAGCGATGGCCTGAGCAACTTCCTCGAGTTCGGCGTTCAGTCGCTGGCGTTCCTTCTCCAGGTCAACCATTCCCGCCAGAGGTAGATAGATTTCCACCCTGCCCACCACCAGAGCCAGAGCCTGGGTTGGCTTCGCTTCCAGGGTGCGAGCTATGTGCAGCTTTTCAGCATCGAGGCGTGCCAAGGTGATGAGGATATCCCGATGGTTGGTCAGCAATTCATATTCCTCGCCAGCAGCAATGATGGCCTCGATGCGCCGGGCCGGCTCCACCTTGTACTCCGCCCGGGCATTGCGGATGGTGCGTACCATTTCCATGATCAAGGCCATCTGGGTCTCCGCCATTTCATCGGTTGGCCCAGCCTCCGGCCAAGGGGCCACGATCAGTGCTTCCGGCCATTGCTCCCCCGAATTTTGACAAGCTGCCTTCAGATGCTGCCAGATCTCCTCGGTGACGAAGGGCATGAAAGGGTGCAGCAAGCGCAGGGTGCGATCGAGGACGTGGACCAAGACCTGTAGAGTCGTCCTCTTGGCTTCTTCGTCCTCGCCATAGAGCCTGAGCTTGGATATCTCGATGAACCAGTCACAATATTCGCCCCACAGGAAGTCGTAGATCTGCCGCCCCGCCTCACCGAACTGCCAATCCTCCACGAGGCGGGTAACATTCTTGATCAGATGGTTGTGGCGGCTGATGATCCAACGCTCAGGCAATGGCCAGTTTTGATCAGGGATTTGGTCGTTGGTCAATAAAGTTTGGTCATCGGTGATCTGCGAGAGCACGAAGCGTGCGGCGTTCCAGATTTTGTTGGCGAAGTTCCTGGATCCCTCCACTCGCTGTAGGGAAAGTTTCGTGTCGTTGCCGGGGGTGGAGCCGGTGAGCAAAGTGAAGCGCAGGGCGTCGGTGCCGTATTCGTCCATCACCACCAGGGGATCAACAACGTTGCCCAGGGACTTGGACATCTTGCGGCCCTGTTCATCGCGGATGAGGCCGTGCAGATAGACGACGCGGAAGGGGACCTGGCCCGTCATCTCCAGGCCCATCATGATCATGCGGGCCACCCAGAAGAAAAGGATGTCATAGGCCGTTTCCATCACGGTGGTGGGGTAGAAGTAGCGGAGGTCTTCCGTGTCGTCGGGCCATCCCAGGGTGCTGAAGGGCCAGAGGGCCGAGCTGAACCAAGTGTCCAGGGTATCCTCGTCCTGATGGATATTGTGGCTTCCGCAGTGCTGGCAGGCGTCGAGTGTCTCCTCCGCCGTGACGCTCATCTCGCCGCAGTCGTCGCAGTACCAGACGGGGATGCGATGCCCCCACCAGAGCTGGCGGGAGATGCACCAGTCGCGGATATTCTCCAGCCAGTTGTAGTAGACCTTGGTGAACCGCTCCGGCACGATGCGGATGCGCCCATCTCGCACGGCAGCGAGGGCCGCTTCGGCCAGGGGTTTGATCCTGACGAACCACTGGGTGGAGATATGGGGCTCTATCACCGTGCCGCAACGCTCGCAGTGGCCCAGGGCGTGCTCGTAGTCCTCGATCTTCACCAGGAGGCCTTCCTTCTCCAGATCGGCCACCAGGTTGCGACGGCATTCGTAGCGGTCCTGGCCGACGTAAGGCCCCGCCTCCTCGTTCATCCTCCCCGTGTCGGTCATCACGTTGATGGCCGGCAGGTTGTGGCGTTGACCTATCTCGTAGTCAGTGGGGTCGTGGGCTGGGGTGACCTTGACCGCTCCGGTGCCGAACTCGGGGTCCACCGACTCGTCGGCGATGATGGGGATGGGCCGGCCCAGGACCGGCAGGATGGCCTTGCGGCCCACCAGGTGCTTGTAGCGCTGGTCATCGGGATGGACGGCCACCGCCGAGTCGCCCAGGATGGTCTCGGGACGAGTGGTGGCTACCTCGATCCACTCGGTGGCTCCCTCGGCCCAGCGGCCGCTACCCCACTTATCACTTGCCCCTTGCCACCCGTCACTCACCAACGGGTAGCGAACATACCAGAGATGGGTCATTTCCTCCTGGTGGATCACCTCCAGATCGGAGACGGCTGTGGTGCAGCGGGGGCACCAGTTGATCATGTAGTTTCCACGATAGATCAGGCCCTTTTTATAGAGGCGCACGAAGGCCTCCCGCACCGCCCGCGAGAGGCCGGGGTCCATGGTGAAACGCTCCCGTGTCCAGTCACAGGAAGCGCCCAACCTCCGGTGCTGATCGGCGATGATGTGACGGTACTTACGTGTCCATTCCCACATCCGCTCCAAGAAACCCTCCCGCCCCAGATCGTGGCGTGTCAGGCCCTCCTTGGCAAGCTCCTTCTCCAGCACCCATTGGGCGGCGATGGAGGCATGGTCCTCGCCAGGCACCCACAGAGTGGGCTCGCCGCGCATCCGATGATAGCGAATCATCAGGTCTTCGATGCTGGCAGTGATAGCGTGGCCCAGATGCAGAGCCCCCGTCACGTTGGGAGGCGGCATGGAGATGACGAAGGGTTCCTGATCGCGACTGGCCAGCCCTTTCTTAAATTGGGTCTCGGGCCGGAAATAGCCCTGTTGCTCCCACCAGTCGTAGAGGCGTTTCTCCACGACATGGGGATCGTAGGTTTTGGGCAATTCCGTGAATGATTCTCTTTCCACGATGGATGCCTCCTTAGTGTGAAACGTGATAAATGATATGAATACTTATTCGTGGTCGTTGGGGTTCTCGGCTGG
>CAZRSI010000107.1:0-9290 GCA_964602575.1 uncultured Anaerolineae bacterium | reverse complement strand
AAGGAACGGCATATTTCATCAAAGGAGGTCACGTTCATGAGAGTTTCTTGCTTACAGGAGAATCTGGCGAAGGGGCTGAGCGTGGTGGGACGGGCGGTGGCCACCCGCAGCACGCTGCCCGTGCTTTCCAATGTGATGCTTGCTACCGACAACGGCCGTCTTAAACTCTCGGCCACAGACCTGGAGATCGGCATCAATTGCTGGATCGGGGCCAAGGTGGAGGAGGACGGAGCCATAACAGTACCAGCCCGCTCCTTCATTGACCTGGTCAACTCCCTGCCGCCTGAGCGCATAGACATGGAGCTCATCGTGCGCACCCAGACCCTCAACCTCAAGTGCGCCCGCTACGAGGCTAACCTCAAGGGCATAGATGCCCAGGAGTTCCCCCTTATTCCTTCGGCGGAGGAAGGGGAGGGCCAGATCACACTGGAGACCGACGCCTTCCGGGAGATGATCGAGCAGGTGGTCTTCGCCGCAGCCACCGATGAGAGCAGGCCCATCCTAACCGGCGTGCTGGCCAAGTTCGAGGGGAAGCAGCTCACCTTGGCCGCCGCCGATGGGTTCCGCCTCTCGGTACGCAGCATCGAGCTCCCCATGGAAACCGAGCCGGCCAGCATCATCATCCCCGCCCGAGCCCTGGCAGAAGTGGCCCGCATCAGCACGGAAGAGGAAACCATCGCCCTGATCATCGCCTCCAACCGCAATCAAGTGCTCTTCCACACGCCCAATGTGGAGCTGGTCTCCCAACTCATCGAAGGCAACTTCCCCGACTACCAGCAAATTATCCCCAAAACCTACGCCACACGCACCGTAGTGAATACCAACAGTTTTCTGAGAGCCTGTAAGACCGCCAATATCTTCGCCCGCGATGCGGCCAATATCGTGCGGCTCCAAATCGTCCCCGGTGGGGAGTTGGCACCGGGCCACATGACCGTCACCGCCACCAGTGCCGAACTGGGCGATAACGTAGGCGAGATGGATGCCTCCATCGAGGGAGATGAAATCGAAATCGCCTTCAACGTCAAGTACCTGATTGATGTCCTCTCGGTGATAGATTCAGCCGATGTGGCCCTGGAGACCACCACCCCCTCCAGCCCCGGCGTCATCAGACCCGTTGGAGACGAGGATTTCGTCCACGTGATCATGCCTATGCACGTGCGATCAGACTAATACCCGATATCCAGTACCCAACATCGCTCGCGACCTCAGAACCTAATAGCCAGGAATTAGCTACTAGATATTGGATATTCCAGTCCTTTAAACCGCCGCATTTAGTGGATAGTCACCTTTGGATTAGCGACGACAAACGCCCTCGCAATGGCTAAGTTCCGAGGGCGTTTCGTCGCCCTTGCATCATAGGTATGTACCTCAGACACCTTTCCCTGACCAATTTCAGAAACTACGTCCGTCTGGAGCTGGACCTCCCCTCCGGCATCATCCTCGTCCAGGGCGGGAACGCCCAAGGTAAGACCAATCTCTTGGAGGCCATCTACTACCTGGCTACCGCACGCTCCCCCTATGCCCAGGCAGACCGGGAGCTCATCAACTGGCTGGCCGAGGAAGAGCCCCTGACCTTTGCCCGTCTGGCGGGCGAGATGCAGAAGAACGATGTCCTGCAACGCCTTGAGATCACTCTACTCAAGGGGCGAGTTCCTGAGGCAGACAGCCACAGTCTCAAGAAGCAGATTCGGATCAATGGAGTACCCAAGCGTGCCCTAGACCTGATGGGGCAGCTCAATGTGGTCCTCTTCCTACCCCAGGACATCGACCTGGTGGCTGGCTCGCCCAGCGGGCGACGCCGCTATCTCGACATCACCATCTGCCAGTTCGACGCCGCCTACTGTCGCATCCTCCGACGGTACAACCGCGTGGTGACCCAGCGCAACCACCTCCTGCGCCTGTTGCAGGAGCGCAAAAGCAATCTTGATCAGCTCCGTTTCTGGGACGAGAAGCTGGCTGAGGACGGGGCCCACTTGATAGCCCGCCGGCAACAGGTGATAGCCGAACTCGAGGAACTGGCCAGGGACATCCACCTGGAGCTCACCGGCCAGGACGAGCACCTTGCCTTGCGCTATGTGCCCGGCGTTAAAATGCCCGATACGACTTACCAGATACCTTTGGAACTCTGTTCGGGGGGGATATCGGGTATTGGGTATTCGGAGGACAGCATCAGGGAGTCTTTCCTGGAGCAGTTGCGCGAGATCACCCGCGAGGAGATTCAGCGGGGCATGTCGCTCATCGGCCCGCACCGCGATGACCTGCGCTTCCTGGCCGGAGGGGTGGATATGAGGGTCTACGGCTCCCGTGGCCAGCAGCGCACTGTCGTCCTGGCCCTGAAGCTGGCCGAGGCGAAGCTCTTGGCCAAAGAGACGGGCGAGCACCCCGTCATGCTCCTGGACGAGGTCATGTCGGAGCTGGATGAGGCGCGACGCCGCTATCTTATGAGGGCCATAGAGGACAGCCAACAGGCCATCCTCACCACCACCCATTGGAATGCCTACAATCCCGAATTCCTGGCTAAAGCTACCTTGCTGAGAGTAAAAGAGGGAAGGATAGAGAGAATATCCAATATCTAGTATCCAACTGTCAATTGGATACTAGATATTGGGTATTTGCGGTCTTAGAGGGCGTTTGCTGGGAATACCTGGGCGGCGGGGGTATTTTTCGGGCGTGGGAGCTACCTTCTCGATGACCACCAGGGAACGAGGCTCGGCCAGGGGAGGCAGCTCAAGATGCATGATGCGGTGCAATTTACCCCCAAGTATTGTTATGGCTGCCTCGGCTGCCTCCACCTCAGGCTCAACCTCTGGCCCCTTCTGGGCCACGAAAAGGCCACCCACTCGGCAAAAGGGCAGCGCGTATTCCACCAGGACGGACAGCGAGGCCACCGCTCTGGCCAGGGCCAGGTCGTAGCGCTCACGGTGAGCCGGGTCCCGCCCCACCTCCTCCGCCCGCCCCTGGATGACTTCCACACCCTCTAGCTCCAATCGGTTCACAATATGCTCCAAAAAGCGTACCTTCTTGCCGGTAGCCTCCAGCAGGGTCAACTGCAGGCCAGGGCAGACGATCTTGAGCGGAAGCCCCGGAAACCCCGCCCCTGCGCCAATGTCAATGGCCCTTCCCTGGACTTCGGACCTCGGACATCCAACCGCCAACAGACAGGTGAGAGAGTCGAGGAAGTGCTTGACCTGTACCTGCTCGTAGTCGGTGATGGCCGTCAGGTTGCACTTCTCGTTCCAGGCCACCAGTTCCCTGTAATAGATTTCGAAGGCCCTGAGATGCTCTTCACTCAGTTCCAAGCCCAAATAGCGGGCACTATCAGATAATAGCCTCATCACACGAACCAGCGGGATTCAACGGCTTGACCAACGACCATCTGACCACCCGATCAAAGACCATCCGACCACTATAGCATCTCCCCAGCCGAGTATCATCAATCCGACCCCGTCCTCGCCTCCAGACGGCTGGCGAGGATTTTCCTTATCTCCACGGCCAGGAAGGTGACGCCGGAGAGTGCCAGGCTGATCCCCAGCTCGACCGGGCCCAGGGCGGTCGTCTTGAAGATCTCCTGCAGGAAGGGCACATAGACCACCAGCATCTGCAAAACGAAGGTCAGGAGTACTGCCCCCACCAGGGCCGGGTTGGAGAGGAGGCCGATGGTCAGAAGCGGATGCTTCTCCGAGCGGATGGCCAGGGCATTGCCCATCTGGGCCAGGCAGAGGGTGGTGAAAACCATGGTACGCCATGCCGCCTTGCCCGTCCCCAGGCCCCAGAACTCCACTGCCAGGGAGACGAGGCCCATGAGAACGCCCACCCAGATGATGTATTGCCACAGCCCGCGGGCGAAGACGCTCTCCTGAGGGGGGTGCGGAGGACGGCGCATGGTCTCCGGCTCGGCCGGCTCCACCCCCAAAGCCAAACCCGGCAGGCCGTCGGTAACCAGGTTGATCCACAGGATCTGCAGCGGCGTCAGGGGCACGGGCAGGCCTAGCAAGGGAGCCAACAGCATGGCCGCGATCTCGCCCACGTTGCTGGAGAGGGTGTACTTGATGAACTTACGGATGTTGTCGTAGATGGTGCGGCCCTCCCGGATGGCAGCCACGATGGTGGCGAAGTTGTCGTCCAGGAGTACCATGTCGGCCGCCTCCTTGCTCACGTCGGTGCCAGTGATGCCCATGGCCACCCCGATGTCCGCTTTCTTCAGGGCCGGGGCGTCGTTGACGCCGTCGCCGGTCATGGCCACGATGTGGCCGCGCCCCTGCAAAGCCTCCACGATCTTCAACTTGTGCTCCGGAGAGACGCGGGCGTAGACGGCCACCTCCTCGACGATGGCCTCCAGTGCCTCCACCGACATCTCCGCCAGTTCCTGGCCGGTCACGGCCCGTCCTGCCCCTTTGCTGATGCCCAGTTCGCGGGCGATGTGCAGCGCCGTCAGGGGGTGATCGCCGGTGATCATCACCGGGCGGATGCCCGCCCTCCAGCAGGTGTCCACAGCTTCCTTCACCTCGGGTCGCGGCGGGTCAATCATCCCCACCATCCCAACGAAGATCAGCTCGCGCTCCAGTTCCTCCTCGCTCACCTGGGCCGGCAGGGCCTCCAGCGGGCGGAAGGCCACCCCCAGCACTCGCATGCCGTCGCCGGCCAATCGGTCATTGGCCTTCTCGATGCGCTCCCGCAAATGAGTGTCCAAGGGCTCAATCTGGCCATCAACCCAGGCCCGGTCGCTCACCTCCAGCAGGCTGTCCACCGCGCCTTTGGTGAAAGTGATCAGGGACCAGTGACCAGGGATCAGGAAAGGGACTGATTCCGTGATTTCCTGGTCACTGATCACTTCATGCGCCGTGGTCATCCGCTTGCGCTCTGAGGTGAAGGGGATCTCGGCCACGCGGGGGAGAGCGCGCTCCAGTTCTCCCTTCCACAGCCCCAGGCGGGCCGCCGCCACCACCAGCGCCCCCTCGGTTGGGTCGCCGACGGCGCGGAAACGGCCGGGTTCCTCGCTGAGTTCCTCCAATGTAGCATCGTTGCACAGCGCACTGCCCGCTACGAGCAGGGCCAAGGTCGGGTCGGGCGAGGCCAGGGGCGGGTCGTCCGGGCTTATGGTGGGCGATATGCCGTGCAACCGCTCCTCCAGGTTCACCGTCCGCCCGGCCACGTCTAGCACGGTGACGGTCATGCGGTTCTCGGTCAGGGTGCCGGTCTTGTCGGAGCAGATCACGGTGACAGAGCCCAAGGTCTCCACAGCGGGGAGCTTGCGGATCAGGGCCTGCCGCCTGAGCATCCGCTGCGCGCCCAGGGTCAGGCTGATGGTCACCACCGCCGGCAGCCCCTCGGGCACAGCGGCCACGGCCAGGCTGATGGCCGTAAGCAGCATCCCTCGGGGATCCTCGCCTCGCAACACCCCCAGGGCGAAGGTCAGGCCCACCAGGGCCAGGGCGGCCAGGGCCAGTCCTTTGCCCAGTTGAGCCGTGCGCCGCTGGAGGGGCGTGGCTTCCCTCCCTACCGTCTGCAACATCTCGGCGATGCGACCCAATTGGGTGCGCATTCCGGTGGCCACCACGACCATTGTCCCCCGTCCATAGGTGACGGCCGTGCCCATGAAGGCCATGTTGCGCTGGTCAGCCACCGGCACATCCCCGGTCAAGGCCTGGACCGTCTTCTCCACCGGCACCGACTCGCCAGTGAGAGGGGACTCATCTATCCGCAGGTTGATCGCCTCCAGCAAGCATCCGTCGGCCGGAACCCGCACCCCTGCTTCCAAGAGGACGATGTCGCCCGGCACGAGTTCCGTGGCCGGCATCTCCCGCACCTGCCCTTCGCGTTTCACTTTCACCACGGGCACGGCCAGTTTCTTCAGGGCGGCCATGGCCTTCTCGGCGCGATATTCCTGCACGAAGCCCAGGGCGGCGTTGAGAACCACGATGACCAGGATGGTAATGGTGTCCTTGAGGTCGCCAATGAAGAAGGAGACGATGGCTGCCACTATGAGCAACACCACCATCGCTTCGGCGAACTGAGAGGCCAGGATGGCCAGGGGAGGCCGCCGCTCCCGTTCCTCCAGCTCATTAGGGCCGTACTTGGTCAGGCGGCGCTGGGCCTCGGTCTGGCTCAGGCCCTGTTCGGGGTCTGTCTCCAGGTGGGTCAGGATATCCGCCGTTTCGCGTTGATACCAATCCGTCATCGGTTGTTCCCTGCCGTCTGCTTTTCTGCTCATGGCGGACCTTAGTGCGCCGTCCTCAGCACTCAGGGACCTCGCCCTGGTGTCTGGAAGCTGCGGGCTGAAAGAGCAAAGTCCCCTACGGGGGCTGGATTTCAGCCCGCAGGGCTTCATCCTTTCAGCCCGAACGTTTACGTTCAGGCATAGTCTCGCGGTCTACTGAGGCTGGGTATCATCTGGGCGGGAGACCTCCACCACCTTGCTGGCCGCGCGCCGCAGGCGGTCGCGGATGGCCAGGCCCAGCCCGCGAGAGCCGAAGTCCCGGGCCAGGATGACCTCCATCTTCTGGGCATCCAGGGTACGCAGGGCTCCGAACAGCCGGCGGGCCACGGTGGTCAAATCATCGGCTGGCCCTACCGTTTCCACGGTCAGGTCTAGGCCGGTAAAGGCCTCCACATCCTCGTCGGCCACCAGCACAGCCACCCGGCGGCCGTCCGCTACCTGAGCCTGGGCCTCCCGCCGCATGGCCTCCCGCGCCACTTCCGTCGGCCCGAGGAAGAGGCATAGCTGGGCCTGGGGCGCGTAGTGGCGCGGCAGCAGGCCAGGGGATGGCAATCCTGTCTCGGGGGCTTTGGCTTGCTCCAGGACGGCTACCGGCCCCAGCACCGCCTCCAGCGCCTCGCGGGGGAGCCCCCCTGGTCGCAGGATGGTGGGCACGGCCTGGGTCAGGTCCAGCACAGTGGACTCCACCCCGATGGGTGTCGGGCCGGCATCCAGGATTAGCTCCACCTGGCCTGCCAGGTCGTCCAGCACATGCTGGGCCGTCGTCGGGCTGGGGCCCCCGAAGCGGTTGGCGCTGGGTGCGGCGATAGGTGTTCCGGCGGCCTGGATGAGGGCCAGGGCCACCGGGTGATCGGGGCAACGCACGGCCACGGTGTCTCGCCCCGCTGTGACAGTAGGCGGCACGGCCTCGGCTCGGGGCAGCACCAGGGTCAGCGGGCCGGGCCAGAAGGTCTCGGCCAGGCGACAGGCCACCTGTGGCACCTCTTGAGCCACGCGGGACAGAGCCTCTGAATCGGCAACGTGGACGATGATAGGGTCGTAGGCCGGCCGCCCTTTGGCGTCAAAGATGCGGGCCACGGCAGCCGGGCTCAGGGCATCGGCCCCCAGGCCGTACACCGTCTCCGTGGGGAAGGCCACCAGCCCGCCGCGGCGGATCACCGCCGCGGCCTGGGCGATGACCTCCGGCTCAGGATCATCAGACCGAACGGGGACAACTTGGGTCGGCATAGCCGGTACTTCCTCCAACTCAGATACCCATGATCAGCTTAGCGATGGTGAAGTAGATGAACAGCCCCGTGGCATCCACCAGGGTGCTCATAAAGGGCCCGGAGACGATGGCCGGGTCAATCCCCACCCGGGCCGCCAGGAGGGGAAGTATGGCCCCTATACCGTTGGCCCAAAGGACGATGGTGAAGATGCTGATCGCCACCGCCACGGCCAAGGGTACGGTCACTCCCCAGACCAGGGCGCGGATGAAAGCCACGATCGCCATCAGCAGGCCCAGAATTAGCCCGGTTCGGATCTCGTGCCAGAAGACCCGCAGCGCGTCCCGCAGTCTGATCTCTCCTACCGCCAGGGCGCGGATGATGGTCGAGGTAGTCTGCGAGCCGGCATTGCCCCCGGTGCCGATGAGAAGAGGGACGAAGAAAGCCAAGGCCACGATGGCATCAAGCTCCCGCTGGAAGTGGCGTAGCACGGATCCGGTGAAGGTCTCGGTGACGAAGAGGAGCAACAACCACCCGAGCCGCTTCCAGGCCACACGGATCACTCCGGTGTCCAGATATGGCCGATCCAGGGGCTCCGCACCACCCAGGCGCTGGATGTCCTCGGTGGCCTCGTCCTCCAGCACCTCCACCAGGTCGTCCACGGTGATGACGCCCACTATGTGGTCGGTCTCGTCCACCACGGGCAGGGCCATGATGTCGTAGCGGGCCATCAGACGGGCGCACTCCTCTTGGTCGGCATCGGTGCGCACATGGATCACATCGGGATCCATCAACTCAGACACCAGAGCCGTAGGCGGGGCCTTGATCAACTGGATCAAGCTGACCACTCCGCAGAGGCGGCCCTCCTGATCCACGACAAAGAGGTAGTGAGCCGTATCGGCCTGAGGAGCCCAGCGGCGCACAGCAGCCAGAGCCTCGGCTGCAGTCATGCGACGCCGTAGGACCAGGAACTCCGAGGTCATCAGCCCACCGGCCGTCTCGTCTGGATGTAGGAGCAGGGGGCGAACCTCATCGGGGTCGGACATTTGGGCCAGGGCGGCTGTCACGCGCTCCGGCAGCAGGTCGCCCAACAGGTCGGCGGCTTCGTCGGGCTCCATCTCGTCCAGGATGGGGGCCAGGGTGCCCACATCCAGGAGTTGGGCCAATTCGGCTGCCTCCTCCTCCTCCAATTCCTCCAGGATATCGGCTGCATCTTCCAGGTTCAGCCGGCGGAGGAGGTCTCGCTGTTGGTCCAGATGGAGTTCGCCGAAGACGTCGGCCTGGTCAGCGGGACGAAGCGCCTCGATGATAGCCACAGCTCCATCCACATCGTTGGCCTCCAGGCGGTCGCGTACCCGTGCTAAAGCCTCGTTAACCAGGTCCAGCTCCATTGGACACCTCCTTAGTATTCAGGGTTATCGAAGTGTCTGGGCAGAGACCAAGGAGGCCCCGAGAGGAGGAGCTTAGTCTATAAGAGCCTATCCGAAAAACTAAGCTGCCCGACGGCGTCCTCGCCCATAGGCATCAAGCCAAGAGGACTGCCTGCAGAAAAACGGCTGCTGGCCAACTCCGCCGTGGCATGAAGTGCCACGGCTACAGAGCTGCCACCCCGTAAACGGGGTTCTTGAGCCCGATTTCATCGGGCGAAAGCTCCGTAGCACAGCCATGAAGTGGCCATGCGCCCTTGGCGAGCATGACTTGAAACGAGTGCCTTGCCATCTGATCTCCTGGCGTAACTACTCAGCCTATGCTCGCAGCGGACCTTAGTCCGCTGCCTTGCGGCGACGACCAGCGCTCAAAACCGTGAAACATGCGCTTGGCCAGAGTCGCAACAGGTCGCCGAGGCCGCTGGACTAAGGTCCAGCGGA
>CAZRSI010000106.1:0-9375 GCA_964602575.1 uncultured Anaerolineae bacterium | reverse complement strand
TTGGTGATCTCCAGGTCAATCTCCGGCGTCACCTGCAGGTTGTCTATCAGCAAGCCGGAGTCTACATACTGATCGCCCTGATCCGCGACCAGGAACACCAGGTGGTAGGTGCCGTCGTTGGTGATGAGCGTTCTGAAGGTCTGGAAGTTGTTCCGACCCCATTCGAAGCTGCACCCGTTCGTAACCCCACCACTGATCACGTCGTAATCAACCCCATTGGTCGCCACGTCTGGATAAGGGGACACGCCGCCAAACGGCCGGCTCCCCACCAGGATGAGCGTGCCGTTGAGCGTCACCTGAAAGAAGTCATCTTCAGTATCCTCTGCAAGGGGGCCTTCGGAGGTCAGAAAGCTCCAGTCGAACCTCAAGGTGGCCGGCACATCGCCTGGCGTCAGGTGGATGGTCTTAGTGAGGATCGAAGTGTCGTACTCATCAGTGAGGGAGGGGTCAAGGTCAATGTTGCCCTGAGAGGCTGAGTTAACCTCACCAGGGCCGGTGCACAGCAGGGCGAAGTAGTTACCCTCGGTGGGTGTGGGAACAGGCCCGACGGCCGCGGTGAAGTTGGACGCCTGGAGGACCTCTACATGGTTCGCGCTGCCACCCGTGGTCCAGCCGGTGAGATCGCCGGTCTCGAAGCCGCCATTCGTCACCGCCGCCATCCGTGCAAGGGAGCCAGGGAGCGGGGGTGCTGGGGTGAACTCCTCGCTGCTCCCCTGTTCAAGAAGGGCAGTCAGCGGTCGTTGGTCGGTGGCCGGGGGAGAGGCCGCAGCGTTGGCCGACACGCCGAGGCAAGCGGCCAGCGCCAGGCCGAGCAATGTCAGGCCGGCCGTAACGGCCAGCAGCACCAGTGCAGTGGAACGAGATAGCGTATTAGTAGGGCGAATATCCATGAGACCAACCTCCTTGTTTGAACGTGATGCGTGATGCGTGAATCACGCATCATTGGAGCACCACCGGCAAATAGATCCGGTGCTCCCCTCCCGGCGTCGCCGTGCCGGGGACGCTCTGGCCGGACATGTCGCCAAAGGAAGCCGCCGGGTCGAGCGAGAATCGCACCGCGCGCTGGGTGCTGGCAGGTGGGCTATCCACGTCCAGGATCAGGTACACAATCGGCCCATCCGACAGCGAGGTCAGCGGCGGGGAGATGTCGCCGATGAAGATGTCTAGCTCGCCATCCGCATCGCCTTCATCGAAGCTGACCGAATAGGTAAAGTCGCCCGGCAGGCTGAACACCACCGCATCGGGCACGTCATTCCCGTCGCGGTCGGTGGCATCCAGGGCCAGCCAGGTCTCATCGTAATCCACCGAGAAGGCCAGGCTGGTGATGCTGTGGCCGTTGGCTGCGAAGGTCACCGGCACAATCGCCTGGCCGGCATAAGCCTGCACCTTCTCAGGCATGGTCAGGGCAGGCCCCTCGGACGCTTGACGCTTGACGCTTGACGTCTGATGCTCATGGTTGGTCTCCCTGAACATAATCAGCACCGTGGACGGCACGTCACCCGCATCCACCCGCTGATCCTGGTTCGCGTCGCAGCCCGTGGTGCCCACGTAGGTCGGGTCGAAGATGCGGCGCACGATGGCCCAGACGTCGGCAACATTCACCGCGTCGTCGCCGTTGCAGTCGCCCGACGAGAACGACCGATAGACCGTCGTCTCCTCGGTGTCCGAATGTGCGCCCGCCTGAGCGGTGTTGACCAAGACCGTGCCGGCGGGCGTGGTGGTGGGGACGTTGACGATGATGGTAACCGAGGCGCTTGCGCCACCGGCCAGGGAGCCCAGGTTGCAGATAACAGTGCCGCCAGGATCGCCTACACTGGGTGTCGTTGGGCAGCTACCTTGGCTAGGCGTGGCCGAGACAAAGGTCGTCTGGGACGGCAGCGTGTCAGTAAGCGTCACATCCACGGGGTCGGCCTCATTATTGATCACGTTGATGACGTAGGTCAGATTGTCGCCGACGTTCACCGGATCGGGCGAGTCCGTCTTGGTCACCGACAGATCGGGCGGCGTGGGGTTGACATTGTGCGACGTGGAGCCGCTGCTGGTGTTGAAGTTGCCATCGCCGAGATAGTCAGCCCACAGGGTGTGCGCGCCGAGCGCGAGCGCAGTGGTGTTGCAAGTCGCCGAACCGCCGCTCAATGGCACGCTCGAGCAAATCGGCGTGCCACCATCCCTGAAGGTCACGTTTCCAGTAGGCGTGCCAGACCCTGGCGAGTTCGCGGTCACGTTAGCGGTGATGGTGACCTCCTGATCAGTCACCGAGGGGTTGGGGGAACTGGTGACGGTGGTGGTGGTGTCGGCCGGGTCCACGTCATGGCCTTTGTCATCCGAACTCCCGTTGAAGTTGGCGTCGCCGGCATAGGTGGCGGTTAGTGTTTTGGCGCCGGCGCTGGAGGGGATCAGGGTGCAGGTGCCCGCTGCTACGGTGCCCACGCAACTGGCTGTCCCGTCGTCAACCGTCACGTTGCCGGTGGGGGTGCCGCCGCCGGGCGCAACTGCCACCACGGTGAACTCTACCACCACGGGTTGTCCGAACACCGATGGATCGGGCAAATCTGAGTTGATCGTAGTGGTCGTATTGGCCTTGTCCACCTGATGGTCTATCTGGTTGGAAGTGCTCCCACCGAAATCGGCGTCGCCACCGTAGACTGCGGTGATGGGATGGGTGCCGACAGAGAGGTCGGACTTGGTCAAGGTCGCTACGCCTCCGACCAGCGTCTCTGTGCCAATTGTCGCCGCGCCGTCCTTGAAAGTGACCTGGCCCGTCGGCGTCCCCCCACTCCCCGTCACGGTAGCTGTGAAGGTGACGGTCTGACCGAATACCGTCGGTGAAGAGGGTGAGCTCGTCAGCGTCGTCGTAGAGCCGACCGCGCCCACGGTGTGATACAGCCGCTGTGAGGTGCTCGGTTGGAAGTTCGTCGTACCGTTGTAAACGGCCTTCATCGGGTGCAGGCCGGCCGAGAGGGACGACGTGTCGTAGGTCGCCTGACCCGAACCGTTCACCGCCACTGTGGCCAGCGCGGTGACGCCGTCATAGAAAGTGACGTTGCCCTCGGTGACAGGATCCCCCAACAGAGTCTCCGATACTGTCGCCGTGAAGGTGACGGTATCGCCAATCGCCGATGAGGTCGGGCCATCGAGCTGCGTCGTGGTGGCGATGGTGTTGACCGTCTGGCGCAAGCTGTCCTCGCTTGGCTTGAAGCTGCTATCGCCGCTGTATTCGGCGGTGATCTCGTGAGTGCCGGCGGTGAGATCGGACGTGGTGCAAGTGGCCGCCGAAGCCAGCGGAACGGGAGCCGGGCACGCGGAGATCGCCGCGCCTCCAGCCTTGAACGTGACCGTTCCGGTCGGGTCTATCGGCGCATTCAGCCCCAGTCCAGCCGCTTCCACGGTGGCGGTAAAAGCCACGGACTGGCCAAAGGCCGATGGGTTGGCGGAAGACACGAGGGTTGTCTCGCTGTCGGCCTGGTTCACTGTGTGGGTTACGACTGTTGATACACTGGGCAAGAAATTGGTATCACCTGAATACAAGGTCCAGGCAGCGTGCTCACCCGGAGGGAGCGTATTCGTTATGATGGTTACTACCGAGCTGTTCGCGGGTAGTGTCTCTGTGATGACCAGCGGACCAGCGACCAAGACGACCATTCCGGTCGGTATCCCCGATCCCGGCTCATCTTCATGCCTCTTCACACTGATAAGGAACTGGGCATTCTGGCCATAGTCCGTTTCGCTCAAGAGATCCCGGAGCTCCGTCGTGGTGCGGGCCTGGGTCACGATGTGGCTCTTTGTGCCAGTACTGCTGTTGAAGGTGTCATCACCCTTGTATTCGGCACTGATCGTAACACTGCCAACGTCGTGTGGCTCAATAGCCATGAAGCTCGCCTTGCCGTCGTACAAAGTCGCTTCGACAGAGTCCCCCCATCCAGTAAATTCAACCTTTCCGGTTGGCGACCCTGCTCCTGGCGGCACCACTGATACCTTGGCCTCGAAGGTGACCGACTTGCCGTAGTACGATGAATTTGGTCCGCTAACCGTCACCGAGGTATCGGCCTTGTTCACCGTCTGCGACAAGGTCTTCTCACTCGTCTTGTAGTTGGCATCCCCTTCATATACGGCCTTGATGGTATAGTTTCCGACCGCGAGACCCGACGTGCCGAACCAGGCCTGCCCCTCTCCGTTCAGCACCCCCTGGCCCATCGGTAGCAAGTACGTTCCGTCGTCGCTCCAGAAGGTAACCAGGCCCGTGGGTGTAGTGACTCCATCCCAGCCAGTTTCTCCGGCGTGTGTGTGAGTCACAGTGGCGGTGAAGGTGACGTACTGGCCAAACACCGACGTGGCATCGGAGGATACGAATGGATCAATCTTGGTGTCGGCCTTCGCCACATCCAACTCCAGCACATCCGACTCGCCTTCGTAGCAGTTGTCGCTGCCCAGGTACACGGCTTTCACCCTATGCGGGCCGGCACCGAGGCTAAACGTTTTTACGGTGGCCGTGCCATCCTTCACAGTGGCCCTCCCGATCTCCGTCCCACCGTCGTCGAAGAACACAACACCGGAGCAAACCGACGGCTCGACGTCTGCTCGGAACTCCACTTCCTGACCGTACACTGGAGTATCGTCATCCACATTTATGGTAACAGTCACAGTGGTCTTCTTGACACTCTGACCTAGCCCTTCGGATGTACTAGGGTCGAAGTCGCCATAACCACTATAGTCGGCCTTGATGATGTGTTCGCCCACGTTCAGCGAAGACGTAGAACATTCTGCTATGCCCAACCCATTTAGGGACACATTTGCACAGCCCGGGATATTCACGTCGTTGTCCTTGAACGTGACCGTGCCTACGGCTCCTACGGGATCACCCGTATCGTTCCTTGTCACGGTTGCGCGGAAGGTGAGGGAATCACCGAAGGTGGATGGACTGTTGCCAGAGGTTCTAGTTATTGTCGTCGTGGTAGCCGTCAGGGGTGCCATAAACTGTAGAGTACCGCTAAGGTCGAGGGCAGAATTAGTCATAGCGGGCGCAGCGGTCACGGGCGTGGACACAGAGCCTAGCAGCAGGAGCAGGCTAGCGAATGCAGCCAGGGCAACAAAAAAGCCCAGCACGACCAGCATGGCACGCGCGGGCACAGGAAATCGTTTCGCAACGTATTGGCTAAATCGTTTGGGGGACATGGAGGGCCTCCTCTCAGTAGCGTTCATCTGGTGATGATGAACTTTTAGGGAATAGTTAGGTAAGGAGCAGTTCATACGGGGCTGAAGTCCCCGCGCTGAGAGAACAAAGCCCTCCTTCGGCGGGCTCAGGACATGCTTCAGGGCTGATTTTAGCCAGTAGGGCTTCGTTCCTTTAGCCCAGCCCAGAACTTTAGCTCAGAGCGATGCTGTGCAAGGTGAGGCAAACTACAGCTCTCAAACCAGTAGTATTCTATCAGAGATGGAGATATTTGTCAAATTTGACAAAAGCAGGGAAATACGTTACAATTCGTTGGCTTGCCTTGGACTCTTTTTTTTTCGCCAGAGGCCAGATTCTGGTTGACGATTTAACACCGTCGTGCGAAAGGCACGCCAAGGAGGGTGCAAGATGAGGGAACACCGCTATTTGTTTATGCTGATCGTGACCGCCCTGGTGCTGGCCCTGGTGACTCCCATGGCCGGCTCTGCTAATCCCGGCCCGCCCAAAGAGACCCCCATCCCCATCACGGCCACACCAACCCCCACCCCAGCCGTGGCCAAAGCAACCCCTACCCCCGTCAGCGGTGAGGACGTGGTGTGCTTTGACCTATCCACAGTGGATGAGGCCGTAGGCTCCTTTGGGCCGTCTGACGTCCTGTGCGTTGACATGTCCCAGGTGCGTGGGGACGTGCCTGATTCCAGTGAGATATTCGACAGACTGAGAGGCGACAACGTCCCGGATCGCCTGGCCCTGGAGGATTTCCGTGGCGAGCTCTTGGACCTGGTAGACAAGCTTGAAGAGTTAAGCAACGAGCTCCCCTCCGGATACCCCAACTTGAGTGACATACGATACTCCTTGAAGACCGAACGGAAACGCATCGAAGATCTCACAGATGAACAGCTTCATATCATTCAGGACTCGTTCACAGACCACAAAAGTGTCAAGGCCTATGTCGGGTCCGCAACCTCTCTCGTCCGAGCTACAAAAAAGGCTTCCCGTGAGTTGGATAAAGGAGCTGGGACATCGCTGAGCTCTTTCCCGACTATCCCCACCCCCACCCCCGTGACCACTCCCACGCCCGGCATCGTCCACGACGAGAACGCTCATGCCGACGTAAACGACGCGACGCAGGCCTTGTATCCACCAGCATGGCCCACCGATGTGGGATGCCCCGAACAAGGATACCCGGCAGCCGTCATGTTCACTCTGATGGGAAGTATCCAGGCAGGGAAGGCGGGGGAGATTCTTGCCAAAGTAATGTGCTCCGAAAAGACGGCTACGTGTCCTGGGGTGAACGTCCAAGACCCGCCCCAGTGTTGGGCGGCCGTCATTATTCATACCATCACCAATGTCCTCGAAGATCTTCGAGACGGCTTCGCGTTTTGCAACGGGAACGTCGGCTCCGCTCGTATTCAGGCCCTCTACCACGATACGGGGATCATCCACAAGGACCTGCACGAGCACGACCAGAACCTCACCACCCGCTTCAACTGGACAGACAAGTTCATCTTCGACTTCCGCAACCTGAACCTGCGGCTGAACATCGAGGCCAACCTGGCCTCACCAGACGATGACCCACATGCGCTCTTGGCACTGCCGAGATCCGTCTGCATCTCACCAGAGCTTGAAGCGCTCCAACTGACCGATCCGTTCGCCTCTGAGGTCATCGCCGGCTGCGGCCTGCTGGAAGTGGTTAGCGACACGGTGCGCAGCGCCATAGACATGACCATCATCGCTGGTGAGAGCGTCAACAACGCCGAGGCGGAGTTCGCTGCGGCGGTGGCGCACTACAACAATGGCGAGTGGAAATTGGCCTATGCTCGTTTCCGCAAAGCCTACCGCGAGGCGGTGAGACCGTAAGACTTCATAAATGTCATTGCGAGGCACGGTTTTTTGTGCCGAAGCAATCTCAAATTCGCGGGGTGGGGATTGCTTCGCCTTCGGCTCGCAATGACAGGGCGGTGAGTGTAAAACGAAGGAGAATCACCATGAACAAGGTAAGCGTTGTGTTTGTACTCATGGTACTGCTGGTACTGGCTATTGCTCCAGTGATGCCCAGGGCAGCCTCTCCCGATGGTAGCTCGGCAACAGGGACCCCAACCATCGCTGTGCCGGTGGACATCCCGCCTACGAATACCCCAACCCCACCCATCGTCGAGCCGCTGGACTATGACCCCGAGGAGATGGAGGAATTGCGCCGCGCATTGTTCGACATCGCGGACGTGCTGGACGAACTGTATCCCTATGCGGAAACCTACGCGCAGGTGAGCGGCCAGGAACTCCCCCCAAAGGTAGACCGGCAACTGATCAAAGAGATCACGCCAGACGGGCTTTACTTGTTACGTGAGGTACTCGGTGGAGAGGAAGAGGTTGAGTCCTTTCTGAACGACGTCAAGGCTCTGAAGTCTCTCGTCTTCACCCCAGAAAAGAAATCCATTGCAGGGGAAAGAGAGCCCAAGCCATCGCCGGACTCCCTTACGATGTCAGCTTCCAGCTCCACGTCCCCCTTGACCTCCATCGGCATCATCCCAGCCCCTACGCCCGTGACCACGCCCCCGCCCGGCATTGAGCATATTAAGCATGACCCTTATGAGACCAGCGCTCATGATAGCATACATGACAACATATACGAGACAGGAGGGGACCTTGAAGAACCTTCGATATTCGCGGTGTGTCCAGAAACCCGGTATCCTAATGCAGCCGTACTCGCAGTTCTGCTAACCTCCTTTGCCACCAGAGAAGCTGACGATTTCGCAGAGGCTGCGGGCTGTAAAGGGACGTTCCTTATGGTTTGTGTACCTTTCGGAGGGGGGACAAACCTGCCTGGCTGTCTTGGTTGGGGGATTCTCAAGGGGATCCACCTGGCTGCCTCAGCCGTACTCGAAGGTCTTAATTTCTGCATCGGGGTTATAGATGCCGCAGAGCTTGCGACCGCTCTGCAAAATACGGAGATCATCCACGCAGAACTTCACATGCACGACCAAAACCTCACCACCCGCTTCAACTGGACCGACAACGACCTCTTCCACTTCCGCAACCTCAACCTGCGGTCGCGCATCGAGGACAACCTGGCCTCACCAGAGGATGACCCCATCGCGCTTTTCACCCTGCCGGGCGACGTTTGCATCACCACGGATCTCGAGGTGATCAGTGCCAACAACCCCAGGTTCTCGTCCGGGCGAATCGCGGGCTGCGGCCTTCTGGAGGTGGTCAGCGACACGGTGCGCAGCGCCATAGACATGACCATCATCGCTGGTGAGAGCGTCAACAATGCCGAGGCCGAATTTCAGGCCGCCGTAGCGCATTACGACGCCCAGCAGTGGAAGCTGGCCTATGCCCGCTTCCGCAAGGCCTACCGCGAGGCGGTGAGACCCTGAGACGGACGGGGTAGCTCGCGCTGTGCAAGATGCAAGGTGGTCGCTCTATCGCTAGTCCGTGGTGCTCATGAGCACCACGGACTTTTATTATGGCCCTCACCCCGTTTGAGCGAGGGCACAGAGGCGCAAGGGAGCAGGGAAGCAGGGAAGAATTCACCTCTGCACCCCTGCACCCTAGCACCCATGCTCAGCAGGGGGGTGAGGGCGAAGGAGGAGGAAAACGATGAAAGCATTGACAGTTATTGGAGTCGCTCTCTGCCTGGCGCTGCTTCTCGTTTCAGGCGTGGCCACAAGGGCTCAGGGACCGCTGACGTCAGAGAGCAGCGGCTGTACCCCCGGCGATAGCTACCAGTCCGCCTGCGACGTGAATCGCGACAGTATCATAGACATCGTGGACATCATGCTCGTGGCCAGCAAGTGGCAACGCTCGGGCACCTGGACCAGCGACGACTGGAGCCTCACCGGCAACCCCAACACCATCCCCGGCACCAACTTCCTGGGCACCACGGACGACGTGGCCCTGGAGGTGCGGGTGAACAACCAGGGCGCGCTGCGGATGGAGCCCACCACCAGCACCCCCAACCTGATCGGCGGCTATAGTGGCAACGGCGTCAGTGGCAGCGTGGAGGGCGCCACGATTGGCGGCGGCGGCCAGGCAGGTAAGATCAACCAGGCCGCTGCGGACTTCGCCACCGTTGGCGGGGGCGAAAACAACAGCGCCCTCGGTTTCGCTTCTACCATCGGCGGGGGGGAGAGCAACGCGGCGTTGGGCTTCGCCGCTACGGTGGGAGGGGGCGCGAATAATGTGGCCGGCAACGAGGCCGGGAC
>CAZRSI010000105.1:0-9402 GCA_964602575.1 uncultured Anaerolineae bacterium | reverse complement strand
GATGCTGACTATCGAGCTGGATCGTTGTGATGGTTGTGGAGATTGCATAGAGGTCTGTCCTGAAGGGGCTATCCAACTTGTCGGTGGGCTGGCACAGATCAACTCTGAACTGTGTACAGGGTGTGAGGCCTGTGTCCAGGCTTGCCCCAACGGGGCTATCAAAGTGGCCAGACCAGTGGCTGTGAGGGAGGAGCCAGCGGTTGCCATGACGGAGAGGACGCGGCCCAGCGTGCTGGCAACGCTGGCCGGCGCGACCCTCAGCTTTATCGGGAGCCAGCTCCTGCCTCGAGCAGCCGATGCCATCGTCAACGCCCTGGACAGGCGGTTTAGCGGAAAGCCTGCAGGCGAATCCCGCCCAGCGGCGCCGACCACAGGTAAGCGCGGTGGCCATCGCCATCGAAAACGTGGAGGGCAAGGATGATCGTCCTTAAATCTTCCCATGAGTTGGCGCTCATGCGCCAGGCGGGCCGCATTGTGGCCCAGGTCCTCGAGCGCTTCAGGGAAGTGGTCCGCCCAGGGATCAGCACTTTAGATCTGGAGAGGATCGCCTCCCATATCATTGAGCGAGAGGGGGCAATTCCCTCTTTCAAGGGATATCGAGGCTTTCCCGCCGCCATCTGTGCCTCGATCAACGAGGAGATCGTGCATGGTATCCCTAGCCCCAAGCGGGTGCTGGAGGAGGGTGATATCGTCAGCCTCGACGTGGGCACCATCTACAGAGGCTATCATGGGGATGCAGCCATCACCCTGCCGGTGGGCCAGGTGGACGAGGAGGTGCAGCGTCTCTTGCAGGTGACCCAGGGCGCGCTGGAGGCGGGCATCGCCCAGGCCCGCGCCGGCAAACGGCTGGGCGACATTTCCGCGGCCATCCAGCGCTACGTGGAGAGCCGCGGTTTTAATGTGGTGCGGGAGTACACGGGCCACGGCATCGGTCAGGAGATGCATGAGGATCCCCAGATTCCCAACTTTGGGCGGCCCAACCGGGGGCCGCGCTTGCGGCCGGGCATGACTTTTGCCCTGGAGCCGATGGTTACGGTGGGGGATTGGCGGACGCGGACGCTGTCCGATGGCTGGACGGTGGTCACTGCCGATGGCTCGCTTTCCGCTCACTTTGAGCACACCCTGGCTGTCACCAACGGCAAGCCGGAGATACTCACGAAGTTGTAGGGAGGAGAGGTGTTGAGAGCGGTTGGCATCATAGGATACAAGAACAGCGGCAAGACCACGTTGACCCACGCCCTGGCCCGTGAGTTGACCAGAAGGGGCCACGAGGTGGCTGTGATCAAGCATACATCCCACCACCTGGACCTGTCGGGGAAAGATACTGCTGTGCTGGGAGAGGTCGCCAGTCGGGTGGGGTTCATCTCGCCGCAGGGATCGGGCATCTTTTGGAAGAAGTCGCTGAGTTTGGAGGACATTATCCCCTATCTGGAGGCAGACCTCATCCTCGTCGAGGGCTTCAAGGAGGAGAAGACCTTCCCCAAGATCGTGTGTCTGCGGGGGGAGCTGGATGACCGGGACCTCTTCGATGGCCTGGCCATCTGCGCTGTAGGCCCTGCTCCCGAAGGGCTCGAGCTCGCCGTCCCCTGCCTGAGCCTGGACGAGATAAAGGAGATCGCCGACTTGGTGGAGGAGAAGGCTTTCAAGTTGCCTAATCTCGACTGCGGGGACTGTGGTTTCGAGACTTGTTATGAAATGGCCCGGGAGATCGTCAAAGGAAATAGAAGCGTGAAGAACTGCGTTTCCCTGCGGCCGAGCACGGAGGTCAGAATAGACGGGAAGCCGATGCCCTTGAATTCCTTCATCTCCAGCATAGTGAGAGGCACTATCCTGGGGATGCTGTCGCCACTCAAGGGTTTTAGGAAGGGAAAGATCGAGATCAGTATATAGACATGAAATATCAAAGGGAAGAGTCGAACTTTGACCGCTTAGTGGCGGAGTTGCAGAAGCAGATCATTGAGCAGGAGCGGGCGCTCTACTCAGCCAAAGTCATTGAGGAGGCTTACAATCCCACAAACCTGGGCCGCATGGACGGGCCGGATGCCTATGGGATCGTTCATGGCTGGTGTGGCGATACGATGGAGATCTACCTGCGGCTGAACGGGAACAGGATCGAAGAGGCTACTTTTATGACCGACGGCTGCGGACCATCGGTGGCTTGTGGGAACATGCTCACCAAGATGGTGACAGGGATGTCGCTGGAAGAAGCGGGCGAGATCACACCGGAGAATCTGATTGCGGCCCTGGACGGCCTGCCTGAGGAAAGCCTCCACTGCGCTGAGTTGGCAGTTAATACCCTGCGTGAGGCCATCGCCAACTGGCATGTAAGACAGGGTGTGAAGCGAGGAGGTTAGCCTGGCCGTGAGTGGGATGTCGGACTACTTCGTTCGCCTGCGGAGCTGCATAGGGCATGATCCACTGTTGTATCCTGCTGTCGCCGCCTGTATCCGCGATGAACAGGGTCGTATCCTGCTCCTGCGACGCGGCGACGGTACCAATCTGTGGAGCTTTCCGGGCGGAGCAATGGAGCTGGGTGAGCGCGCCGATGAAGCAGTGGTGCGCGAAGTGCGCGAGGAAACGGGGTTAAAGGTGAAGCCGGTGGCGCTCATCGGCGTTTACTCCAGTCCCGACTATGCCATTACCTATCCCAACGGCGACCAGGTTCAGCCAGTGATAGTCTTCTTTGAGTGCCAGGTGGTGGGCGGCACGCTTCAACCAGACATGGAGGAGATCCTGGGGGCGCGTTACTATGGCCCGGACGATGAGTTACCGCCTATGTTCCCCTGCTGCGTCGCCAAGGCCCGTGATGCATTCATTTTTGACGGGCGGGCTTTCTTCCGCTAATATCACGTTTCTTGCCAATATGCCCATTTGGGCTATAATATATTGACTCAAAAACCGAAAGGAGTGAAAGTGAAAATGGAACAAGCTGATATCGTAGTCATTGGAGGAAGTGCTGCTGGTCTGACCGCTGCGATTACGGCGCGGCGTCACTACCCAGACAAAAAGATCCTCATGGTGCGTAAGGAGAAGCAGGTTCTGATACCGTGTGGTATTCCCTACATCTTTGGCACCCTAGGAAGCCCCCAGAAGAATCTCATTAGTGATGCAGTGCTCGAAAAGAATGATATCAAGTTACTCCTCGCCGAGGCCACGGATATAGACCGGGAGGGGAAAGTGCTTCACACCACTGAAGGCGACGTAGGCTACGAACGGCTCATCGTCGCCACTGGCTCAAGGCCCGCTATGCCATCAATACCAGGCTGCGACCTGGATGGCGTGTATGCGGTGGTCAAGGATGTTGAATATCTGAGCAAGCTCCAGCAGCGGCTCGAGACCGTCGAGGACGTGGTCATCATCGGCGGCGGCTTCATCGGCATTGAGCTTGGGGACGAGATCAACAAGGCGGGTGACAAGAACGTCACCATCATCGAGATGTTGCCACATTGCCTCGCTCTGGCGTACGACGAAGAGTTCTGCATCGAGATGGAAAAGGTGCTCGAATCGAGAGGGCTCAACATCCGTACCTCCTCCAGGGTAGAGAAAATCGCCGGCAACGGCAAGGTGGAAAAGGTGGTTCTTTCCAATGGCGATGAGATCAAGGCCGACGTAGTGATTCTGGCCATCGGAGCGGTGGCCAATGTGGACGTGGCCCGGAGGGCCGGGTTGCGCATTGGCCTGACGGGCGGTATCGCGGTGGATCGGACGATGCAGACATCCGATGCCAACATCTATGCCTGCGGAGACTGCGCCGAAAAGATTTCGTTCTTTGGTGGAAGGCCATCGCCGCTCAAGCTGGCCTCCATCGCCACGTTGGAAGCGCGCATCGCCGGAGCCAACCTGTTTGGCATCAGACGTGAGAACATTGGCACGGTGGGCGTCTGGTCAACGGCGGTGGGGAATCACGCGCTGGCCACGGCCGGATTGACCGAGGAAATGGCCGAAGAGCGTGGTTACGATGCGGTCGCTGTCACCATCCAGGGCCCCAATCGTCACCCTGGCATTATGCCGGGTGCGGTGGACACCAGGCTAAAATTGGTGTTCGAGCGGAACTCTGGCGTTATTCTGGGAGGGCAGGTTATGGGTGGCCCAGCGGTAGGCGAGATCATCAACGCCATTTCCGCCTGCGTGCAGAACCGCATGACCGCCGAAGACATGGCTATGTTCCAGGCGGGTACTCACCCTGCGCTGACTGCCTCACCTATTGCCTATCACATGGTGAACGCCGCAGAGATGGCCATAAAACAGATGCGCGAGCGAGGAGGATAGTTATGGCCATAATTAGCAGCTGAGGATAAGCGTTTGGGGTACTCGTGGGGGAAAGCAAGCAGGAGATAAGCGGTGCGACCTGACCATTTCGATCTCATCGCCCGTTTCTACGACCGCGTGTTCCACTTCCTGGGGCCGGAGCGACTCATGAGTCTACTCCAGGCCCGGCCAGCGGAGCGCATCCTGGACATCGGGGGTGGCACGGGCCGCGTCTCCCAAACCTTTGGCGACGATTACGTGGTGGTCGTTTGCGATCCCTCCTGGGGGATGTTGGGAGAGGCTCGCCGGAAGCAGATGATCACTTGCTGCGGCCTGGCCGAGCTTCTCCCTTTTGCTGATGAGGCTTTCGACCGCGTCTTGATGGTGGACACCTTTCACCACCTTCATAACCAACACGCCGCCGCAAAGGAGACCCTGCGGGTGTTGCGTCCGGGTGGGCGATTGGTCATCGAGGAGCCGGACATTCGCCGCTGGGCGGTTAAATTGACTGCCCTGGGCGAGAGGCTGCTCCTGATGCGCAGCCGTTTCTACTCCATCGCCGACCTGGCTCGCGTTTTCGAGGGGGCTGGGGCCAGAATCGTGGCCATTGAGGAAGGGAGCGACCTTAACGTGCGCCTGGCTGTGGAGAGATCTCCCGGAAAGTCGAACGGGGGACTCTCTGAGGGGTAGCAGGCCAATCGCATTGGCCGTCTTGAAGCGGATGACGCCCAACATGGTTGGGCTACTACCCATTTCCGGGAAACTTCTGGAGAGGGTGGAGGTAGTGATCAATGGCAGAAAGCAAGGCCGAGGTGGCCCGCAGGGCTGGCGACTTGGTGCGGCAGGGCTACCACTGAGCGGAGGCGATGATGCTCGCCGTGGGTGGGCACGTGTTGGCTGACCCCGACCCTCGCCTGGTGAGGATGACCACCGGCTTTGCAGGAGGCGTGGGGGAAACCGAACAAGAGATGTGCGGGGCGCTCAGTGCTGGGATAATGCTCATCGGGGCTTTGCACGGGCGCAACAGCCTAGAGGAGGATGACTGGCAAGCCCTCCGGCTGGCCGCTCACTACCGCGAGCGCTTCGCCGCCGAACTAGGCACCACCCGCTGTGGTCTACTGTACGAACGGGTCCATGCGCCTGGCGGCCTCGGCTCATGCTCTGTCGTGGTCGAGCGCGCCGCTCGAATCCTGCTGGGGTTGCTGGTTGAGTAGAGGAACGGGAAATGAATGGGCGAAGCTTGGCTCGATTAGCACTCTCAGCGCTGATCGGGCCGATTTGTCTAATTGCAATTGGTTGTGCGCCGTCGGAGATAGCCTCTCCCACGCCGGAGCGAGTGACTGCTACCCCCACTCCAAGCCACCCCGCGCCAGTGGTAGTGGCAACGCTCAGGCCGACTATCACGCCCACCGCCGTCCAGGAGAAGCGAGTCATAACCGTGGAGGCTGAGGGGTTGATCCTCAACTACGGCCAGGGACTCTATTGGGATGAGGAACGGTTCGGTCGGGAATACGACGCATATTCGGCGGACAAGGCAAAGTATCTCAAAGATTTTGTGGAGGGCTTCTCCAAAGAGTTCTTGAAGCCCGCTAACCTCGAGGCCACCGATTGGAAGGTCTCCTTTAACGCTCACCCTCAGGTTCCCAAAGCCTATAAGTCATTGTCACTATCACGTCTGGTATAAACGCTAAAGGAGGGAAGATGGGCGAGCGACGCTGGGCTCGCTTGGCAATCTTAATACTAATCGGGCTGGTTTGCCTTTCCACAAGCGGGTGTGCGCCATCGGCGATACCTTCGCCCACATTGGAGTGGGCCACCGTTGAGCCAACACCGCTTCCCACGTTCACTGCCACCCTGATCCCGACCGCAACGTCCATCCCGACTGCTATTCTGACTCCCACGCCCAGGCGGGCGATCGCTACGTCGCTTCCCACGTCCACTGCCACCCCGGTTCCGACCAGGACGCCCGTTCCGACTGCTACCCCGGTTCTGACTAGAACGCCCATGCCCACTGCCACCCCGACCACGATGCCCAGCCCGACCCCCACGCCGGAGCCGACGCCCACCGAGGTCGCTGAGAGGCTGACCATCACTATCGTGTACGACAACAACGAGTACGACGAGCGGTTGGAAACGGCCTGGGGGTTCTCGTGCCTGGTGGAGCGAGGCGACCTCACCCTGCTCTTCGACACAGGTGGGGATGCCGAGACCCTGCTCTCGAACATGGCCACGCTGGGGCTGGACCCAGCCGCAATTGATACCATCGTCCTCTCCCATATCCACGGCGACCACGTCGGCGGGCTGGGGGGCATCCTGGCCGTCAACGAGGAAACCACTGTCTACCTCCCCCGCTCCTTCCCGGCCAGCTTCAAGGAGCAGGTCAAGGCTCATGCCCACGTGGTGGAAGTGCACGAGCCGATGGAGATAGCCGAGGGCATCTACACCACCGGGGAGTTGGGGGCTGGGATTCTCGAGCAGTCGCTTGTTTTGGCCACGGGGCGAGGTTTGGTGGTCATCACCGGCTGCGCCCATCCTGGGGCAGCGAACATTGTGGCCAAGGCGAGGGAGATAACCGCCGGGGAGGTCTACCTTGTCATGGGCGGCTTCCATCTGGGCGGTGCGAGCCAGGCTGCCATTGAGGGCATCGTCGAGGATTTCCGGAAGCTGGGGGTGCAAAAGGTGGCTCCCTGCCACTGCTCCGGCGACCTGGCCCGGAGCACCTTTGAAAAAGCCTACGGGGAGAATTTTGTCCTCGTGGGCGTCGGAAGCAAGTTAGAGGTGAATTGAGAAGGCTGGATCATGAAGCCTAACATCAGCGTTGAGGAACTGGAATGGCAGCCGCACAAGACGGTGAGGGGCGTGGAGATCAAAGTCCTGATCTCCAAAGCCGTACAGGGCACGGACGTAACTTGCCTGCTGGTCAGGGTCGGCCGCGGCCTGGAGGTGCCGGAGCATCTCCATGAAAACTCCGACGATATCCTCTATATCCTTTCCGGAAAGGCCATGATGGCGGTGGAGGGGAGCGAGGACTTCGTGCTTAAGCCGGGCATATTCGTCCGCGTTCCGAAGGGCACGAGGCATAGGATTTACGACGTGAGCGAGGATTTGCTTATCTACGACGTATTTTGGCCTGCCCTGTTATAGTGCCGATAACTGGGCAGGAAGGGGTCAAGAACAGCCTCGGCTTGCGCCGAGCTTGTGAGGAGGAACGCTATGGCTACCGATATCATCTTCCAGCCCATTCGGGTTGGTACACTGGAGTTACCTAACCGAGTACTGATGACCACCATCAAGCTGGGCTATGGCACCCCCCAGGGCGACGTCACCGACCGCCATATAGCGTTTTACGTGCGGCGGGTCGAGGGCGGCGTTGGACTGATCACCACCGAGCCTATGTACATCCACCCCAATGGGCGCGAGTTGCCAACCCAGTTGGGTATTCACGAGGACCGCCTGGTGGATGGCCTGCGCCGTCTGGTGGATGCGGTGCACAAGGCAGGTGGGCACATCATGGCCCATATCAACCACGCCGGGCGAGTCGCCAACCCCAAACTGGTGCCCGAAGGGGAACGGATCTCCGCCTCAGACGTGTTCTGCCCGGCCAACGGCGTTACGCCGCGGCCGCTGACCCTCGATGAGATTCCCGCCTACATCGGCTATTTCTCCGAGGCTGCCAGGCGGGTGCGGGAGGCAGGCTTCGACGCCATTGAGATCCCCTTTAGCCATGGCTACTTGATTCATCAATTCCTCTCGCCCCATACCAACCGCCGCGACGATGAGTATGGCGGATCGCTGGAGAACCGGTTGCGCTTCGGGCGGGAGGTCATCGCCGCCGTGCGGCAGGCAGTCGGGGAGGACTTTCCCATCGTCGTGCGCATGAACGCGAAAGATTACGTGGAGGGCGGCCTGGACATAGAGGATGCAGAAGCGCTGGCTCCCCTCTTGGAGCGGATGGGCGTCAGCGCTCTGAGCATAACCTCTGGCACGATGTGCGAATCGGCATCCTATTGCCTTTATCCCATCGGCACCCCCAAGGCGCATCTCCTGCCGATGGCAGCCCGCATCCGCAGCCGGGTCTCCATCCCCATCGCCGTGGCCGGACGCATCCGCACCCCGGATGTGGCGCGTGAGGCGCTGGCGCAGGGGCAGGCCGATTGGATAGGGTTGGGTCGCCCCTTCCTGGCCGACCCTGATTGGGTACGCAAGACTCAGGCTGGCGATGAGGTGGCCATTCTGCGTTGCGCAGCCTGTCACCAGGGCTGCCTGGCCGAGTTGCGCAAAGGGTACGGCACGTCCTGCCTCTTCAACCCGATGACCGGGAGGGAGGCGGAGGTGCAGATCACGCCGGTCGAGAAACCCCGCCGGATTATGGTGGTCGGTGGGGGACCGGGCGGGATGGAGGCTGCCATCATCGCCGCCCAGCGGGGCCACCGCGTCACCCTGTACGAAAAGGACGACCGACTAGGCGGGCGCTTCCGTGAGGCGGCACAGGTGCCGTACAAAGAGGGGTTTGCCGATCTGATTCGCTACCAGCAGGTGCAACTGGAGCGCGCCGGTGTGGAGGTGCACTTGAACACTACAGTCACTCCGGAGACGGTCGCCGCTGAGGAGCCAGATGCGGTCGTCGTAGCGACCGGCGCGCAGCCCATCGTGCCTCCCTTTCCCGGCCTGGAGGAGACTCGCTGGACGACGGCCTACGATTTGCTGGACGGTCGGGCCGAAGTTTCCACACCGACGGCCTTCATCGTGGGCGCGGGGACGACCGGGATGGAGACGGCCGAGTATCTGGCCGGGCGCGGGATACGGTGCATGGTGGTCAAACGCCGGCCTGAAATCGGTGGGAAACTGGATCCGTTGGCGCGGGCCCTCCTCCTGCGCCGGCTGGAGTCCCTCGGCGTGGACGTGCGCACTGGGGTGGAGGTGGTCCGCTTCGAGACCGATGAGCGAGGGCGAACTACTGTCGTCGCCCGACCGTACCCCCATCAAGAGGAAGCGCCCGAGCTCCGCTTCCCTGCCGAGACGGTGATCATTGCCCTGGGGCTGCGCGCCGACCATAGTTTGGCCGATGCACTGGCCGGCCGCTGGGAGGTTCACATGGTTGGCGACTGCGTGGAACCGCGCGAGGTGTTGGATGCCGTCTACGAGGGTTTTGAG
>CAZRSI010000104.1:7288-9411 GCA_964602575.1 uncultured Anaerolineae bacterium | reverse complement strand
TCTCCACCGACGGCGTAGGCACCAAAACTCAGATCGCGGCGGCCATGAACCGCTACGATACCATCGGCCACGATATCGTGAACCACTGCATCAACGACATCCTCGTCCAGGGGGCACGCCCGCTTTTCCTTGTGGATTACATTGCCTCGGCCCATTTGGACCCGGAGATGGTGGCGGCGGTGGTACGCAGTTGCGCCGAGGCATGTCGGGAGGCTGGCTGTGCTCTTATCGGCGGGGAGACGGCTGAGATGCCCGGTGTCTACGCCCCCGGGGCGTTCGACCTGGTGGGCACCATCGTGGGCTGGGTGGAGAAAGAGGCAGTGGTGGATGGCAGCCGGGTCCGCCCCGGCGACCTGTGCCTGGGCCTACCGTCGTCGGGGCTGCACACCAACGGCTACTCCCT
Organism: uncultured Anaerolineae bacterium; assembly: GCA_964602575.1. Lineage (GTDB taxonomy): Bacteria > Chloroflexota > Anaerolineae > VGOG01 > VGOG01 > CAZRSI01. The sequence continues at coordinate 9,008 of CAZRSI010000104.1, read as the reverse complement.
GGTCCGACGCGTCTTCGCCGACACGCCCTGGGAGGCCGAGTTCCCGGAGCTGGACCGTCCGCTGGGAGAGACGCTGCTTATTCCCCATCGCTCCTACCTGCCTGCCGTGGAGAAGGTGTGGGCAGCGGGGGTGGACATCAAGGCCATGGCCCACATCACTGGCGGCGGCTTCTTCGACAACCTGCCTCGCGTTATCCCCGACGATGTTGCTGTGCGGTTGGACCGCACCGCGTGGGAAGTACCCCCTATCTTCCGGCTCATCCAGCGCCTGGGCCGTGTGGACGAGCGGGAGATGTACCGCGTGTTCAACATGGGCGTGGGTATGGTGCTCATCCTGGCCCCAGAGCAGGTGGACGCCGCCATCCGCGCCCTCGACGGCGAGCCTACAGTCATCGGAGAGGTAGTGACCTGGGACGGGACAGGAGAGCGAGTGCAGCTCTTTTAACCACGAAGGCACGAAGACACAAAGGATACTGGAGTATGAAATATGCCCCTATTTCGGACAAGGAGGAAGGCATAGCCCGGGCCATTGTGGACGCGGCGTATGCCGTCCATAGCGCCCTTGGTCCTGGCCTGCTGGAGAATGTTTATGAGGTCTGCTTCTGCCATGAATTGAGCAAACGCGGCCTGTCCTATCGCCGACAAGTTGTTGTGCCGATTGTCTACGATGGCATAACGTTCGATGAAGGACTGCGACTGGATGTGTTGGTGGAAGAACTGGTCATTTGCGAGCTGAAGGCGGTAGAAAAGATGCACCCCGTGTTCATGGCCCAAGTCTTGACCCAGTTGAAACTGACCGGGAAGCGGCTTGGCTTTCTGATCAACTTCAATGTGCCGCTGATCAAACAAGGCATCAAACGAGTAGTTTTATGATCTTCGTGCCTTTGTGTCTTCGTGGTAAACAATAACTCGTTTTATACCCTTCGTGCCTTTGTGTCTTCGTGGTGAATAAATACTTGGAGAAGTTGATGCGCATTGTGATTTGGACCAGTGGCGATGCCGACGCCCTTGAGCTGGTGCAGCGGATTCAGGAAGCCATTGACCAGGGGCAAATCCCTGGAGCCGAAATCGCTGGCGTATTCTGCCACCGGCACAAGGGTGAGGATAGGGAGACGGACGAGTTTCTGGCCTGGTGCCAGGAGCGTCATCTGCCAACCATCTGCGTCTCCTCCCGCGAGCTTCGCAGCACACGGCCAGCAGACTGGCGCGAAGAGCTGGGGAGGGAGGCCCGGCGGCGGTTGGCCGACCTCAACGCCGATCTCCATCTCCTGGTGGGCTACATGCTGTGGCTAGACGATGAAACCTGTGAGCAGTTGTCCCTCTTGAACCTGCACCCGGCCCTGCCGGGCGGGCCGGTGGGGACCTGGCAGGAAGTGATTGAGCAGTTGATGGCTACAGGAGCCACCAGCACGGGGGCAACCATGCAGTTGATCAGACCGGGAGTGGAGAACCGCGATCAGGGCACGCCGGTGACCTTCTTCCAGTTCCCCATCACCAAAGAGATGTCTTTCGACCAGATCCGCCAACAGGGATTCATGCGAGAACCCATCTTGTTGGTGGAAACCCTTCGCGCTCTTGCCGAGGGGGAGATCCGCATCCAAGGACATCAGGTCATCGGCCCCTCGGGCGAGCCCCTGACTGGAGGCTACGACCTGACAGTAATTGTCAACCAATTGTTAGCCCAGGAGAAGTGACGTGCGGCGATGGGCGAAGGTGTCCT
>CAZRSI010000104.1:0-7188 GCA_964602575.1 uncultured Anaerolineae bacterium | reverse complement strand
TCAACCAATTGTTAGCCCAGGAGAAGTGACGTGCGGCGATGGGCGAAGGTGTCCTCACCGAGCCCTCTCGCCCTCTCCACCTCGGTCGGGAGACCCTCGGCGATCAACACGTCAACTAATTGTTGGCCCAGGAGAAACGACATGCCTACGGACATCGTGTGCTTTGACCTGGAAGGCCCCCTATCGCCACAGGATAACGCCTACGAAGTGATGGGCCTCGTTCCCAATGGACATCGGATCTTCGAGGTCATCAGCCGCTACGACGACCTCTTGGCCCTGGAAGGCAGGCCCGACTATGAGCCGGGGACCACCCTGGCCCTCATCGTCCCTTTTCTGGTCCTCCACGGCCTGTCTGAGGAGGATATCGAGAGGGTGTCGGCCCGGGCGGTTCTGGTCAGCGGGGCCAGGGAGCTGATAGCCGACCTTCAGGGAGAAGGATGGTCGGTGTTCATTATCTCCACCTCCTACCAACAGCACGCCCTGTGGACCGCCCAGAGGCTCGGCGTGGAACTGGAGAACGTAGCGTGCACCTCCCTGCCCTTGGCCCGGTACCGGCAGCAGTTGGAGGATGAGGACAAGGCCCTCTTGGTCGAGGCCGAACGCAACATCCTCAGGTTGTACCCGCCCCGGGATGACGAGGAGATCAGAAGGCAACTGGACCGATTCTTTTGGGGGGATCTGCCTCAAACCAAACTGGGGAAAGTGCTCGAAGAGGTCAAAGTGATGGGGGGCAGGCGTAAGGTGGAGGCAGCAGGGGACTTCGCCAGGAGAAAGGGCTGCACCCTGGCTGACGTGGTGGCTGTGGGAGACAGCATCACCGACGCGGCCATGCTCCAGGCAGTGCACCGGGCAGGGGGATTGGCCATCGCCTTCAATGCCAATCAGTATGCTCTCCCCCATGCTAACGTTGGCCTTGCCTCCACGGATTTGTGGGAATTGCGCCCCATCCTGGCAGCGTGGCGAGAAGGAGGTAGAGAGGGGGTCAAGAACGCCCTGGATGGCAAGACCAATCCCACCTGGCTGGGGGATGGAGGAGACCTCGATAAGGTGCTGGCCCTCCACATGAAAATGCGCCGGCTGGTCAGAAACGCGGCAGCGGAGTTGGGTTAGTGCAGAGGCTTCAGGTCATCGGTTTTGGCGCCCTGAATATGGACTATCTCCATCGGGTGGAGCGGCTGGTGCTCGATGGTGAAACCTATGTCCAGCACACCACCCGCTCGCCTGGCGGTTCGGCCGCCAACACCATCTATGGCCTGGCCAAGCTGGGGGTCTCGACCGGTTTGCTCGGCGCGGTGGGGGATGACAGCGATGGTAGAGCGATCCTCGACGATTTGAAACAGGTTGGGGCGGACATTTCCCGCATCCGGATCGTGAGCGGGACACCCACCGGCACAGCGATAGGGTTTGTGGACAAAGAGGGCCGGCGGGCCCTCTACGTCTCGCCAGGGGCCAACAGCAGGATTGAAAAAAAGGACATCGAGTTGACTTACGTGGCTCAGGCTCGTATTCTGCACCTTACCTCTTTTGTGAACGAAAAGCAATTGACAGTGCAGCAATGGCTGGTCGAGCAAGTGCCTTCTCACGTGCGAGTGAGCTTCGCTCCAGGCAGCCTCTATGCCAGGCTAGGAGCCGAGGCACTTTCGGAGATTCTGCGCAGAACGGCCTTCCTGTTCGTCAATGAAGAGGAAGCGGAGGAATTAGGTGGGGTGAAAAACCTGCTCAACAGAGGTTGCCGGGTCGTGGTGATCACGCTGGGAGCAAAGGGATGTCGGGTAGTACAAGCTGCGAACTGCGGTTGCCTTGAGGAAGATCACTTGATCGAAGCCGTCGCCACCCAGGTGGTTGACACCACCGGCGCGGGCGACGCTTTCGCGGTCGGATTCCTGTACGGGGTGCTCTGTCACAAGGACCTCCCCACCTGTGGACGCCTGGGCAACCTGGTGGCTTCGAGATGCATCTCGGCCATGGGGGGACGGGCTGGGCTGCCCAGCCTGAATGAAATCGAGTTTTAGACGATGAAAGACCTGCGCCAATGCTTGCTGGATTGCGATATGGCCATGCTCAGAGCCATCGCCCAGAAGCGAGGCATCGAGCTGAGAAGCAACCGTCACCACGAGGTAGTGGAGCAATTGGCCGATGCGCTGTTACAGCCTGAGTCGGTAGCCGATGCTGCGGAGGGGTTAAGACCTCAGGAGCGAGAGGCTCTGGAGTCTCTAATCGCGGAGGGGGGAAGGAGGAAATACCACCTCTTCATTCGTCAGTACGGCCAGATCCGCGCTTTCGGCCCTGGCAGCCTGGAGCTTGAGCGCCCCTGGGAAAAGCCGATGAGCGCCGCCGAAGGGCTGTGGTACTCCGGATTGATCTACAGAGCCTTCGACGAGGTGGAAGGGCAAACCAGCGAGTTCATCTTCGTGCCTCAGGACCTGTTGCCTCTCTTGCCCAAGGTGAAAAAGGAGCCTCCAGCTTTCGCCGTGGAAATCGCCCCCACCCCCTCGGTCATTCGCCAGGGCAACCTGGCCCTGGTGCAAGATACCTGTACCCTCCTCAGCTACCTTCAGAACGAGGAGGTCAGGCCCCGCAGAGATGGCAGCTTGCCCTCCCGCGATAAAGAGCGCCTCCTCGAGCGATTCCTGGCCCCAGAGGCCGCGGAGGCAGAGGAACGTCTGGCGTTCCTCCACCGCCTCTGCCAACGGACGGGGTTGATACACACAGTGAACGGCCTTCTGAAGCCCAACCCGCCCGAAGCCAAGCGCTGGCTCAAGGCCAACCGGGCGGAGCAACTCCGGATTCTACAGGAGGCATGGCGCGATGACCCGGGTTGGAACGAGCTGTGGCAAATCGAATCCCTGCACTGCGAACCCACCGGCTGGCACAACGACCCCCTGCTGGCGCGAAAGAAGATCCTGGAGTACATGACCCAATGCCCGCCTGAGCAGTGGCTTTCCCTGGCTTCCTTTGTCCAGGCCATCAAAGAAAGGTGTCCAGACTTCCAGCGCCCCGACGGAGATTACACATCCTGGTACATCCGCGAAGTAGCCACAGGGCAGTACCTGATGGGATTCGAGCATTGGGATAAGGTCGAAGGGGCTCTTATCGCCCATGTTGTGGTCAAGCCCCTCCACTGGTTAGGAGTCACCTCATTGGGCTACGACGATGAGGGGGTACCGTGTTCCTTCTTGATCACCCCCTGGGGGGCTGTTTTCCTGGGGCTCTCCGATGAGGTACCCGCCTCCGCACCCTCACTGCCGGTAACCGTCCAGCCCGATTTCACCATTCTGATTCCGGCCGATGTCAGCCTCTACGACCGTTTCCAACTGGAGAGAGTTGCTGCCTGGCAGTCCTCTGGAGAGACCTACGTCTATCGCCTCACCCGGAACTCTCTGGCCCGTGGGTTGCGGCAGGGCATCAAAATCAAGATGGTTCTGGCCTTTCTGAAGCGAGTCAGCGGAGGAAGGGTTCCCAGGAACGTGGTTTCGGCTTTGCGGAAATGGGAGAAGCGAAGAGGGCGGGTCTGGCTGCGGAAGGCACTACTGCTTCAGGTTGAGAGCGAACAGACCCTGGAGGAGCTGACCACCTTGCCTCGCATCAAGGCCTATCTACGCGAGATCATCTCGCCCAAGACAGCCATCGTGGCCCAGGAGGACTGGCCAAAACTGTTGGAAGAGTTACAGAAATTGGGGTATTCTCCCAAGGTGGAAGGCGACGAGTAGCATGAAACGTGAGAGGTCAAACGTCAGGCGTGAAGCGTCGGAGGTCAGGCATAAGTTTGTGGAGATATTTGGCGGGGAACCGGTTGCTGTTGTGTGGGCGCCGGGGCGGGTGAATCTTATCGGGGAGCACACCGACTACAACGACGGATACGTGCTGCCAGTGGCTATTGACAGGAACGTTTGGGTGGCTGCGTCCCCGCGCTGGGACCGGCAGGTGGTCATCCACGCTCTTGACTTCAATGAAAGCGTGATTTTTTCGCTGGACCATATCGAGCGCGACGAAGCGAGACCCTGGAGCAACTACCAGCGAGGAGTTGCCTATTTTCTGGAGGAGCAGGGCTTCGATCTGCCCGGCTTGAATGCCGTAATCGCCGGTGATGTCCCCATCGGTTCGGGCCTTAGCTCCTCGGCCGCTGTCGAGGTATCCATGGCCTATGCCTGGCAGGTGCTGGCCGGCTTCGAGCTAAGTCGAGTTGACCTGGCCCTTCTCTGTCAACGGGCGGAGAACGACTTTGTGGGCATGAAATGCGGCATCATGGACCAGTTCGTCGCTGCTATGGGGCGCCGTGGTCACGCCCTGCTCATTGATTGCCGGAGCCTGGAATACCAGATCATCCCCCTGCCTCGGGCGGCTATCGTGGTGGCCGACACTATGAAGCGGCGGGGGTTGGTGGATTCGGAGTACAACGCTCGGCGGCGGGAATGCGAGGAGGGGGTACGCATATTGCAGCAATACCTGCCGGAGGTCCGGACCCTGCGCGATGTCTCTGTGAGAGAGTTTGCAGAGCTTGAAGGGCGATTGCCGGAAAAGGTGCGCCAGCGTTGTCGCCACGTGGTCTGCGAAAACGAGCGGGTTCTGGAGAGCGTGGCTGCTTTGCGGGCGGGGAATCTGGCTGCCTTTGGCCGCTTGATGAACGAGTCCCACATCAGCCTGCGGGAAGATTACGAGGTAAGTTGTCCAGAATTGGACATTATGGTCGAGGCTGCCTGGAAGGTGAAGGGGATTTACGGTTCGCGCATGACAGGGGCTGGCTTTGGCGGCTGCACGGTGAGCCTGGTAGCCGAGGGGGCAGTTGAGGATTTTGGGGTCAAAGTGGCGGCGGCTTACCAGAAAGCCACTGGCATCGTTCCCAAAATCTATGTCTGCAGAGCTGAGGATGGAGTGTCCAAACTCAGTGGGCAGTTACTCGCCTGTTAGTTTGAGGTTGGGGATCACATCCAGATCCCAATCGGAGCGGTAGCCAGCCTGGTAATGGAAGTAGGCGGCGCAGGCTACCATGGCTGCGTTGTCGGTGCACAAATAGATGGGTGGGCAGAGAACAGGCAAAGTGGACCTCCTGGCCATTTCCTGGCGCAGTAGTTTGTTGGCCGCCACCCCCCCGGCCAGCAGAATCTGCTCCGCGTGAAATTCCTCGGCCGCTCGCCTGGTCTTTTCGACCAACACATCCACTACCGCCACCTGGAAACTGGCGGCCAGGTCAACCACAGGCACCAATCGGCTGACCGCCTCCGCGCTGAGACGTCGCCCCTCTTTGCCCGACCATGCTGCTTCGTATTTCTTTACGATACGCAGCACCGCTGTTTTGAGCCCGCTGAAGCTGAAATCGTAGCTATCTCCCAGCCAAGCGCGGGGCAGGTCGAAAGCCGCCGCATCGCCGTATTGGGAGGCCTGCTCGATGGCCGGCCCCCCGGGATACCCAAGCCCCAGCAATCGTCCCACCTTGTCGAATGCCTCGCCGGCTGCGTCGTCGAGGGTGCCCCCCAACCGCTTATACTGGTCGTGGCCGCTCATGAGGATCAGCTCCGTATGCCCTCCGGAGACCACCAGGCAAAGCGCAGGGAAAATGATGCGATCCTCTTCTCTCCTCCCCAGCCAGTTGGCGTAGATGTGAGCCTCGATGTGGTTGATCCCCAGCAAGGGTAGCCCGCAGCCCAGGGCAATCCCCTTGGCGGCGTTCACACCCACCAGAAGGGAACCCGCCAAGCCTGGCCCGTAGGTCACAGCCACAGCGTCCAGGTCCTCCCAGGATGTCCCTGCCTCGCTCATAGCCTCTTCGATGACAGGGACGATGGAGAGGATGTGCTGGCGGGAGGCCACCTCTGGAAAGACGCCTCCATAGCGGCGGTGAAGTTCTATCTGAGAGGCGACCACGTTGGAGAGGATTCTTTGGCCATCCTCCACCACTGCAGCGGCCGTCTCGTCACAGGATGTCTCGATGCCTAGGATCAGGGTCATACAGCTACAGGTTAGCCAATTTCAGGAAGTTCGCCCAGGTACACTTCGATCCACTCCCCCGTCTCACGGACATCTCGTATTGAGAGTCCCGGAACTCTCCTCAGGATTCCGGGCAGGGAAGTCGGCTGATGTCGGACAACCAGAACCAAGACATTGTCACTGTACTTAATGGTTCTGACATCTTCAACGAATGGGTCATCTGCGAGAGCCTGTTCGATGCGGTGTAGCCAACCGATGTGTCGCAGTCCAATAATCCGCAGCCGAGTTTCAACAGCGGGCTGACGGATTTCAGGCACGGCGGGCTTCTCCAGTGCTTCCCTTGCAGGCATTCCGTATTCCTCGATCTTCCCGGGCTCTTTCCGCTCAGGGATGGCCTCCTCCGGCACTTCGTAGGGCTTCAGGTATTCGGGGGTGACTTCCCCCGGAGCCTCGATCATTTTCTCTTCGGGTTTGATTGCTGTTGGAGCTTCTGCTCGTATGCTAGCTTGCTGGAGGGCCTGCAACTGTTGTTCCACCTGCTCCTCGGCTTGCTTCAAGATAGCGGTCAGCTCTTGCAGCCTCTGCTTTAGATTTAACAGGCTCTCATTGAGGGTCTGGGTCAGGCGGTCGCGCTCTTGCTGTAAGTTTGAGATCTCTGTTTCTAACTGAGCCTTCTCATCGCGTGCCTGCTTCAACAAGGCCTCTGCTTCCGCTTCGGCTTTGGCTTTGATCTCGGTGGCCCGATTCATGGCGTCCTTGAGGGCGGTTCGGATTACGTTGTCGAATTCCTGGTGGAGGCCCTGAATAACAGCATCGAATTCCTGATCGAAAGCCGGGCCAGTGGTGGACTCGGAAGCTGGTGTTCCTTCGGTGGATTCTTGCCATTGCCCCGTGTCGGCAAATTCATTGTCGCTCATTCTCTCCCTCCCAAATATGCAAAGCTAGGCAAATCAGTAATGTGGCTCCTACTTGGACTGCTCAGCTGGATCGTCAGACCCAGGCCTCGGTGTTCAAGGTTGCCTTGTATTTCGTCCGCCAATTTGACCTATTTTGCGGCCTCTGCTGTCTACTGAGGGTGCTATTGGGCGCTGGAACGACAAGCTCTTTCTATCGCTTCAATCAGCACATCGTCCTCTTCGGGGCGAACTGTGCGGGGGTCGAGCAGGAGGAAGTCGCTTTCGATGCGTCCAATGACCGGGGGATTGCCATCTCGCAGATGCCGCCTCAACTGATCCGGAGAGTCCGCCTGGATGGCCACCAGCT
>CAZRSI010000103.1:0-9431 GCA_964602575.1 uncultured Anaerolineae bacterium | reverse complement strand
GGGGCACTGATCACCGATTACTGGCCACCGGGAGGAAAGCTTGATTGTAAAAACACTGTGCGTCGGTATGCTTCAGACCAACTGCTACATTGTGGGTTGCGAGGAGACAAAAGAGGGGGTGATCATTGACCCCGGCGGGAATGCCAAACGTATCTTGGCCGAGGTGGAGAAGCTGGGCCTGAAGATCAAATATATCATCAATACTCACGGCCATTTCGACCACACCCTGGCCAACAAGGAGGTGGTGAAAGCCACAGGAGCGCCCTTGGCTATTCACTCCGCCGATGCTCCTATGCTGACCGAGGGCGGAGGGGCCCTTCTCTTTGGAATCATAGGCAAAGCCAGTCCTCCGGCAGACATGATGCTGGAGGAGGGCCAGGTGCTCACCTTGGGCAACATCGAGTTGAAGGTGTTGCATACGCCGGGCCACTCGCCGGGCAGCATCTGCCTCTACAATGAGAAGGAAGGCATGCTCTTCGATGGCGATGTCCTTTTCAACATGGGCATAGGTCGCACCGACCTCCCTGGCGGCAACTATCACCTCATGATGGATTCCCTTCAGAGGTTGCTTACCCTCCCCGACGAAACAATGGTCTACCCCGGCCACGGCCCGCCCACCACCATCGGTCGCGAGCGACGCAGCAACCCCTTTCTGTAGAAGCAGGTCGCAAAGATAAGCGGGCGCTCTCTGCGAGAGCACCCGCTGCTTTGCTCTATTGGTCATCACCAGCTCACTCGATCTCCACCAATACCTGATCCTTCTCCACATCGTCGCCCGGTTTCACATACACTGCTCGCACAACACCGCTCTGGGGAGCGTAGAGCTCGTTCTCCATCTTCATCGCCTCCAGCACGCAGACCGGTTCGCCCTCTTTCACCCTCTGTCCTGGTTCAACCATCACGCGGATGATCTTGCCTGGCATGATGGCCAGCACTGCCCCGGCTTTTGCTTCGGTGACAGGTGGAGCAGCGCGACCGGGTGCTTCAGGTAGAGCGGATACAGGCGCGGTCCCCAAGCCACTTACGTGCACTCGGTACGACTCTCCACCTACTGTAGCAGTATCTCCTTCCAGAGTAACATCGTAGGCGATGCCATCCACCAATACAGTGCCGTCATCGGTGACCTCCACGGTAAAGGGGCGACCATTAACGGTGATAGTGTCGCCTTCGACCAGCACTGGGTATTCAATGCCTTCCAGCGTCAGGGTGAACTCTCGCTTCATCGTTGTCCTCCTGCGCCGGTGATTAGCCCCGTCCAGCGTCCCCCTCCTGGCCGCCAGGCAGTCTTCCATGGCGAGGCCATTGGGCCAGCCGGTGCAGCCACCGCAGCAGCTTGTTCCTCCAACCGCTTGAGCAGCATCCCTGCGATAGCAGCTACCACCAACTCCCTTCCATCTCCACCCCGGGCACGTCGCTCCAGGAAAGGCCGCGCCACCTGGGGGAACAGGGCGTAGGAGATGACATCCTCCTCGCTCCGGGCCAAGTCGCCGATCTCTTTCCGCGCTTTCTCCATCCCTGGTGGGATCAGGTCGGCCGGGCGGCAATCAATGGGTTCCTCGTCGCCGATAGCCAACCGCCTCACCTCCGGATCAATGGGGGCCGGCGGGCGGCCATAGTAACCCCGGATATACTGCCTCACCTCCTCCGGGATGATCTTGTACCGCTCCCCCAGCACCACGTTGAGGGTGGCCTGGGTGCCAACCAGTTGGCTGGATGGTGTGACCAGCGGCGGATAGCCCAGTTCAGCTCGTACGCGAGGAACCTCCGCTAGCACTTCCTCGAACTTGTCTTCGGCGTTCTGGCTCCGCAACTGGGATACCAGGTTGGACAACATTCCCCCAGGGATCTGATACTGCAACACCCGCACGTCCACCCCGAACATGCCGCTCTCGAAACGGGCGTATTTGCGACGCACTTTGGCGAAGTAGGCGGCGATTTCGGCCAGCAGGTTCAGGTCTAGCCCTGTGTCTCGTTCCGTTCCCTGCAGCATGGCCACGATGGATTCGGTGGGAGGATGGGAGGTGGTGAGGGAGAGAGAGGAGATGGCCGTGTCCACGATGTCCACTCCCGCCTCGACTGCTTTGAGATGCGCAGCGGTGGCCATGCCGCTGGTGGAGTGGGAGTGGAGATGGATGGGCAAGTTCACTTCTTCTTTGAGGCGGCGAACCAATTCGTAGGCTGCGTAGGGGGTGATCAACCCGGCCATGTCCTTGATGCAGATGGAGTCGGCCCCCATGTCTGCCAGTTGGCAGGCCAGGTTCACAAAGTAGTCAATGCTGTACGGTGGGCCAATGGTGTAGCAGATGGCGGCCTGGACGTGGGCTCCCTCCCGCTTGGCTACCTCCATGGCCCAACGCATGTTGCGTACGTCGTTCAGGGCATCGAAGATGCGGAAGATGTCTATGCCATTGGCATGAGCATGGACGATGAATCTCTCCAGTACATCGTCGGGGTAGTGGTGGTAGCCGACGATGTTCTGGCCGCGTAGCAGCATCAGGAAGGGAGTGTTGGGCATCCGCTCCTTGAGGCGACGGATGCGATCCCAGGGATTCTCGTCCAGGAATCGCATGGCAGAATCAAAAGTCGCGCCACCCCACATTTCCACTGCCCAGTAGCCCACCTGATCTATCTTATCGGCAATGGGCAACATGTCATCGGTGCGCATGCGGGTGGCCAACAGGGATTGGTGGCCGTCGCGTAGCATGAGATCGCAGATTTTTAGTGGGTTCATGGTTACCTCTAGATATATCTGTGAATCCTGCCGATCCGTGTTATTCCGCAAACAAATCTCTAGCCTTGAACATCAGTACCAGCGCTCCTTGCTCCGACCGGGAAAGATGCCTCTCGCCGGCTCGTGTCACCAGGCTTTCTCCCTGAGACAGAGTCACGCTGGTGCCATCTGCGTAGTCTATGGCTATCTCTCCGTCCAGCACCAGGTACATCTCGTCTTTAGGGTGCTGATGGAAGAGATAGGAACCCTCGATGCGGGTCAGATAGGCGCAGTAGTTGTCCACCTGTCCTAGCACCAGGTGCTTGAAGGGCTCGGTCAGCCGGACAGCAACCTCAGCGATACTCTGTTTTCGCTCCATGGTACCCTCCCTCAAAGTTTGGTCATTTCACAACGGGATATTGCCATGCTTCTTAGGGGGGTTGGCGTCTCGTTTGTTCTCCAGTATCTTCAGCGCCTCGATGAGGCGGGGACGGGTTTCCTGGGGCTCGATGATGTCGTCCACGTAGCCGCGGGCGGCGGCAACATAGGGGTTGGCGAATTGCTCCCGGTACTCTCGCACCAATCGCTCTCTTTCCGCGTCCGGATCCTCCGAGGCAGCGATTTTCCTGCGGAAGACGATATTGACCGCTCCCTCCGGTCCCATCACCGCAATCTCCGCCGTAGGCCAGGCGTAGGAGATATCGCCCCGGATGTGCTTGGAGCTCATCACATCGTAAGCCCCGCCGTAAGCCTTGCGGGTGATGATGGTGATCTTGGGAACCGTGGCCTCACAGTAGGCCCAGAGCAGCTTGGCTCCATTCAGGATGATTCCACCGTGTTCCTGTTCCACACCAGGCAGGAAGCCAGGCACGTCTACAAAAGTGACGATGGGAATGTTGAAAGCATCGCAGAAGCGAACGAAGCGCGCCCCCTTTCTGGAGGCATCAATATCCAGCACGCCGGCCAGAACGGCGGGCTGGTTGGCCACGATGCCGACGGAGTATCCTCCCAGCCGGGCAAAACCCACTACGATGTTCTGCGCCCAGTGCTCGTGCACCTCCAGGAACTGCCCATCGTCCACCACGCGGCGGATGACCTCTTTCATGTCATAGGCTTTAGTGGGACTATCTGGGATGATGGTTTTGAGTGCCTCGTCCATTCGTTCTTCCGGGTCGGCGGTGGGGACGAAGGGCGGATCTTCCATGTTGTTCTGTGGAATGTAACTCAGCAGTTGACGGATGAGGGCCAGGCAGTGCTCCTCGTTATCGGCAGCGAAGTGGGCCACACCGCTCTTGGAGGCGTGGGTCATGGCCCCGCCCAGTTCCTCAAAGGTTACCTCCTCGTGAGTCACCGCTCGAATCACGTCGGGGCCGGTGATGAACATGTGGCTGGTGTCCTTGGTCATCAGGATGAAGTCGGTCATGGCCGGGGAGTAGACGGCACCGCCAGCGCAAGGGCCCATGATGGCTGAGATCTGGGGGATCACGCCGGAGGCCAGGACATTGCGCAGGAAGATATAGGCATAGCCAGCCAGGGAGACAACTCCTTCCTGGATCCGTGCCCCGCCGGAATCGTTGAGGCCGATGACAGGCGCGCCATTCTTCAGGGCCAGGTCCATGATCTTACACACTTTCTCGGCGTGAACCTCGGAGAGACTGCCGCCGAAAACCGTGAAATCCTGGGAGAAAACGTAGACCCTACGGCCATTGATAGTTCCCCATCCGGTGACCACGCTATCTCCCAGATACTTTTTGTCCTCCATGCCAAAGCCAGCGGCACGATGCACAACGAACATGTCCAACTCGCGAAAGGAGCCGGGGTCGAGTAGTTTCTCCACCCGCTCGCGGGCGGTCATTTTGCCGCGAGCATGCTGGCGGTCAATCCGTTTTTGTCCACCGCCCAGGCGGGCCTGTTCCCGCATTCGGCGCAGTTGCTCGAGTTTATCTTCGATGCTCATCATTTGCCTCCATTGCTGACTTATTCCTTAACCCGTCCGTATTTTCTCCCCACGATGGACTGTCCGATTGGGCTGAGAGCAAAGTCAATGAAATCCTTGATTTCGCCCGTCGGCTCCCCATGGGTGATCAGGAAAAAGGGACGAAATAGGTGGTAGTCGCCGCTGCGAACACTATCCGGGGCCGGAGTCACCCCTTCGATTTTCAGGGGTTTGACTTGGTCGGAGAGATAGCCCATGGATACGTAGCCGATAGCCTGTGGGTGCTCGGCCACGTGTTCCACCACTGCCTGGCTGCTGGGCATCACCACTGCCATGGGGGTGACTCGTTTTCCTGTCATCACCAGATCCTCGAAAACCGCTCGCGTCCCCGAACCGTCTTCGCGGCTGATGACCTCGATCTCCGCTGCTTGCCCTCCGACGTCTTTCCAGTCCAAGATCCGCCCGAAGAAGATATCCCTAAGCTGGAGCATTGTCAGTCCTTCCACGTGATTCTGAGGGTGGACGACAATGGCGATGCCATCCAGGGCGATAGGCATTGACCAGAGCGACGGATCCTCCGGTTTGGAGCAAGCGACCATTCCGATGTCAGCCTGGCCCTGACGCACCAGTTCGATTCCCGTGAGCGATCCCCTGCCCTCCACGGCGATGGTCACGTGCCTGTGGCGTTCGGTGTAAGCCTGAGCCAATGCTTCCACCAGCGGTTGCATCGAGGTGGAGCCGACTATCCTTAAGTGCATGGGCTCTGGGGGCTCCGCCGCATGTCTGTTGCAGCCCGCAGGTAGCAACAGGCTGACCAGACAGAGGATTATGCTCACAGCCTCCCTTACCAGAAGTCGCTTACCCCCTCCCCCTGCAAGGGGGAGATCTGGGGTAGGGGTGGGATTTCGATGGGAATTTACCCTTCCCCAGCCCCTCCCTGGGAGGGAGAGGTGAGTGCTTGTCTTAGCCAATGTCAATTCACCTTCTCATTAGGAAAATTGTCAGAGACGATATCCCCACTAGCCAACAGTAAATAGCGAAAATGTAAAGCTTGCCCTGCTGAAGATACGCTAGCAGGAACTTAATGCACAGGTAGCCACTGATCGCCGCTGCCAGGAAGCCAACGGTAAGGAGGGATAACCGGGCTTCAATAACGTTGGCCTGAAACAGTTCAACCAGTTGCAGGAGCCCGGCCCCGAAGATGATCGGTGTAGCCAGGAGAAAGCTGTAGCGAGCTGCCGCCTCCCGTTTGACTCCGCGCAACAGTCCCATGGCCATTGTTGCCCCCGAGCGGGAGATGCCTGGGGCGATGGCCAGCCCTTGCGCCAGGCCAACGAGCACGGAGTCAAGCCAGCTTAGATCACTCAGCGAACGCTGTCGCTTGCCCAGCCACTCGCTGAGGGCCAGGATCACTCCCGTGACCAGCAGGAGAACAGCTACCCAGCCAGGAGAACTGAACAAGCTCTCGAAGAAGTCTTCCCAAAGGAAGCCGATCAGGGCAGCCGGCAGTGTGCCCACGATGATCAGCCAGGCCAGTTTGGCCTCTGTCGGGTTCAACTGGCGATCCACGAGGCTCCTGGCCCAGGCTCCTGCCAGTGCAACCAGGTCGCGCCAGAAGACGGCCAAGACAGCCACCAAAGTGCCCCAATGGACGATTGTATCGAAGACAAGGCTCGGCTCCGGCCAATCGAGCAGCCAGGGCACCAGTACCAGATGTCCTGAGCTGGAGACGGGCACAAACTCCGTGGCCCCCTGCACGATTCCCAGGACAAGGGCTTGAAAGACGCTCATTCCTCATGAACCCTTCCCAGGCTTTTCAGCCGCGCTTCCTTGTTCCGCCGCCGCACTTCATGGGGGACGATTTCGTAGTTGGCCAAGAACTCCTCCTTCAGGGCAGCAAAAGTGCCCGCCAGGATAGCCTGCCTTATCTCTCGCATCAGATTCATCATGAAATGCAGGTTGTGCAGGGTAGCCAGGCGCAGGCCCAGGATCTCCTTGGCCATGATTAGATGGCGTAGATAGGCCCTGGAGAAATGACGACAGGTGTAGCACTCGCACCCTTCCTCGATGGGAGCCGGATCGTCGGCGTAGCGGGCGTTTCTGATGTTAAGGCGGCCGGTGCGGGTGAAGAGCGCACCGTTGCGGGCGGTGCGGGTGGGTAGCACGCAATCGAAGATATCAATGCCACGGGCCACACCTTCGAAGATGTCTTCGGGCGAGCCAACGCCAAGCAGGTGACGGGGCTTATCCTCGGGCAGGAGGGGCACCGTCACCTCCAGCATCTCGTGCATAACCTCCTTGGGCTCTCCCACCGACAGCCCGCCGATGGAGTAGCCAGGGAAATCCAGACTCGTGATGAACTCCGCGCTTTGCCGGCGCAGGTCGGCAAAAGCACCCCCTTGCACAATGCCGAACAGAGCCTGGTCGCGGCTGGTATGGGCCTGTTTGCAGCGCTCGGCCCAGTGGTGGGTGCGCTCCAGGGCCTGTAGGTTGTAGTCGTAATCGAACGGCTCCGGGCACTCATCAAGACACAGGATGATATCTGCCCCCAGCTTCTCTTGGATCTCAATGGCCTTTTCCGGAGTGAGGAGGTGCTCGGAGCCATCCAGGTGAGAGCGGAAGGTCACGCCCGTCATGTTCACAGATCGCAGGTGGGCCAGGCTGAACACCTGGAAGCCGCCCGAGTCAGTCATGATGGGCCCGTCCCAGCCCATGAAACTATGCAGACCTCCCAGGCTGGCTACGATTTCGGGGCCAGGGCGCAGATAGAGATGGTAGGTGTTGGCCAGGATAAGCGAGGCACCTAGCTCGCGGAGTTCCCGTGGCGAGACCGCTTTCACGGTAGCCTGCGTGCCCACCGGCGCAAAGACCGGGGTGGGGATTTGGCCGTGCGGCGTATGGATCACGCCCACGCGGGCCTGGGTGTGGGGGTCTTTCTTGATTAGTTCAAAGCCAAACATTACTTTTTATCTTTCTCCCTCCACAGTGCCCAGCCCAGCAGCACAATCCCACCAATTCCAGCCAGGGCGATGTCCCAATGCCCCAGTAAGGCTGGCAGGATCACACCTAAGAACATCAGCAACACCCAAGCAAGGCGTTCAGTGTTCATGGCTCCGTTTCCTTTGGTCAACTTGGCGGTAAGCTAACGTGCACAGCGGAAACCGACGTCGTCATTGGCCAGGGTCACGGAGCTGGCGCTTCGCTCAGTGGTGCGCACCTGTTCCCGGTCGCTGAACCATCCGCCTCCTCGGATCACGCGGTACTTCTCGCCGAAGTACTGGGCCTCGTTGTCGCCGCCCGGATACCCTGGGTATGGCTGGAACCAGTCGGCCGTCCATTCGGCCACGTTGCCCGCCATGTCCATCACTCCGTAGGGGCTGGCTCCGGCCGGGAAGCTCCCCACCGCGGTAGTCCCGCGGTAGCCCGACTCCTTGGCGTTCACCCTGCCTGCGTCCCAAGTGTTCCCCCACGGATAAATGCGTCCATCGGTGCCCCGAGCCGCTTTCTCCCACTCGGCCTCGGTAGGCAGCCTCTTCCCTAGCCACTCACAGAAGGCTTTGGCATCGTTCCAACTCACCTTCACCACAGGGTGATCTGGCTTTCCCGTAGCGTAGTATCGCCAGGATGTTTCACCGGCCTTCTCCGCGTCGGTCACATAGTCAGTCTCCTCTACGAACTTCACAAACTGCTCGTTGGTCACCTCAAATTGATCGATCTCAAAGGTATCCACGAAGACCGGGTGGGGCGGCCGCTCGACGCCGTGCTCGCTGCCCATAATGAACTCCCCGGCCGGGACAACGATCATGGCCATCCCTGCCGCAGAGGGTGGAGCCGGCGGGAGCGGGGTCGCTGTCGGCTGGGAGATTGGTTGTGCACCAGCCAAGGCGCTCAGTTCCGCTGTGGCTTCTGTTCCGCCTGGCTTGACCTTCAGGGCGCGGGTGAATTCCGCCCTCGCTTCATCAATCCTACCCTCTTGTACCAGTTGGCGCCCGTAGTTCACGTGGGCCGCGTACAGCTTCTCGATCATGTCGGCGCTGCCAGGGCTGACAGCCAGGATCTGCTCGATCAGTTTGACCACTTCCGCCCACTCCTCCGCGCGTTTGTCGTCATCGCTGGCTATGGCCCAGGCCTGGTGCAACCGTTGCTCCAGCTCCCTCGTAGTCAGCAGAGCCCGGGCTCGTTCCAGCCCCGCCTGGGCTTCCCCTCCGCCCGGTTTGATCTCCAGAGCGCTGTTGAACTGTGCCACCGCCTCGTCAGGCTTGCCTTCCTCGATGAGTTGGAGCCCATAGTTAACGTGGGCTGCGTACAGCTTTTCGGTCATATCGTCGTAGTTGGGGTTTATGGCCATGATTTGCTCGATTAGCTCTATGACCTTTTCCCAGTCCTCCGCTGCCCAGGGTTCGTGCAAGGCTTCTGCCAACTGCTCCTCCGTAGGTGGTTGTGTTGGCTCCGGACCGCTGGGCCCTTGGGTAGCGGTAGGCTTGGTGATGGCGGGCTGTTCTGGAGACACTCCCGACTCTGGTCCGCAGCCGTTAACCAAGGTTGCCAAGACCAGGAACACAGCGAACATGGGCAAGGGGTTCAGGCTTGCCCGTTTCTTATGGAGCTTCTCGAGCTTGCTGCTCCCGCACGATGGATGTTTCGGCTGAGTCGTTTTCATTTGTTCCTCCTCGGAACCGACATTGTCTCGCTGGCATAGTCAGCCAGGCCCTTTGGTGATGGACATAGTTTAGCAGATTTCCGCTCTTTTGGCAAAGCAAAAAAGCCACCTGTGCGGTTCATGCA
>CAZRSI010000102.1:0-9448 GCA_964602575.1 uncultured Anaerolineae bacterium | reverse complement strand
TCAGGGCGGGGCTAAATGGGCCAATGCCCCACACCGGCGACGAGAAGAGGGATATTGGGGGACACCCCCCACACCCTCCGACCTGCTGCGCAGGCCATGGTTGCCTGGAACGGCGTCCTGTGATATACTACTCCGGCGGATAATTAACAGCACAGAAAGGGATGAGCAAGATGAAAGTAGTGACCACAGAGGAGATGCGCCGCATCGAGAAGGAAGCTGATGCAGGAGGGGTCTCCTACGCAACAATGATGGAAAACGCCGGGCGAGCCGTAGCCGAGGCCTGTCAACGGATGGGGATAACGGATAAACGGATACTGGTGTTAGTTGGCCCTGGTAATAACGGAGGGGACGGGTTGGTGGCCGGCCGCTATTTGCACGACGCCGGTGTTCATGTCACCTTCTACATCTGGAAGCGTCGTATCGAAGGCGACGAGAATTTTCGCCTGGCAACCAACAGGGACATCCCTGTCTTCTGGGCCGAGGGAGACGAGGATCTGGCCACCTTACTCCGTCTCCTAGACGAGGCCGATATTATCATTGACGCCCTTCTGGGCACAGGGGTTTCCCGGCCCATCGAGGGATTGCTCAAGGAGATATTGACCACGGTGAGGGAAGAAATCAGAAGGAGAAAAACGCCACAGCAGAAAGAGGTGCTTCTCTCGCCCTCCTTTCCCTCGTTCACCCCTCCACCCGCCTTACCTGTTCTTGTCGCTGTGGATGTCCCCACTGGGCTCGATTGCAACACGGGGGCTATAGACCCAGCGGCAGTGCCCGCCGACCTGACAGTGACCTTCGGCTTCCCCAAGCGAGGCCAGTTCCTTTTCCCCGGCGCCGATTACGTAGGCCAGTTGCTCGTGGCTGACATCGAGATACCCTCGCACTTGGCCAACGATGTCCAGGTGGAGCTGGCCACGCCTGAAATGATCAGGGCTCTCCTCCCCCCACGTCCCATCAGAGCGCACAAGGGCACCTTTGGTAAAGCTCTAGTGGTTGCCGGCTCAGTCAACTACACCGGAGCGGCATACCTGGCCAGCGCTGCAGCCACCCGGGTGGGCACTGGCCTGGTCACTCTGGCCCTGGCGGAGAGCATCCACCCCATCCTGGCTTCCAAGCTCAGTGAGGTCACCTTCCTCCTATTGCCCCAGGATATGGGCGTCCTCATCCCCGATGCTGTCAAGGTACTGAGCGAGAGGATACAGGATTACGATGCCTTGCTCCTGGGGCCGGGACTTGGTCGCGAGAAGGAAACAGTGCAGTTCGTACAACAACTGCTGAGTGTGGAACCAGGTAGAAGAGGCCGCATTGGTTTCCTGGCCGAAGAGGGGAACACAGGGGAGAAGCTTTCCTTGCCACCACTGGTGGTGGATGCCGATGGCCTTAACGCTCTGGCCGACACCCCCAACTGGTGGGAGTGCTTGCAGGGACCTAGCATCCTCACCCCTCACCCCGGCGAGATGTCCCGCCTGACGGGGCTCACGATACGGGAAATCGAAGCCGACAGGTTGGGGGTAGCGCAGCAGATGGCCGAGAAGTGGGGTCAGGTTGTGATCCTGAAGGGGGCTTACACGGTAATCGCTGACCCTGGCGGCAAGGTGGTTATCAACCCTTTTGCCAATCCGGGCTTAGCCACAGCAGGCAGCGGCGACGTATTAGCGGGGGCCACCGTCGGCTTCCTGGCTCAGGGTCTGACGCCTTTCGACGCTGCTGTAGCAGGGGCATATGTTCACGGGTTGGCAGGGGAATTAATGCGAAAAGAATTAGGGCAAGCAGGCATGGTAGCCGGCGACCTGCTGCCTATGCTGCCCAGAGTTATCAAGCTTCTGCGTGAGGGGGGGGTAAAGAAGAGGATACTTATTTGATCGCCGAAGGTCTCCGACCGAGGCAAAGAGGCACGATCAGGAGACCTTCGCCCATCGAGAAAAGTGTATTGGAGGAAGTGAACGATGAGGATTTAGACCATCGCTGACTTCAAGCTACGCCTGTCCCGTGCACGTCTCTCTAACCACCGCTGAAACGAACGTTGGCTCTCCCCAGATGGCTTGCCAAGCACCAAGGCCTCAACGCTTATGTCCTCATCAAGGTCGGGCCAATGTATCCCCTCTCCTCCGCCAATGAGACGCCAGTTACTACGCTCCTCAAGGGTTCCTTGCAAAAGCCGAGGATACCACGCCAATGGTACGGAGATCGTACGCCCATCGCTCAGGTCAACCGTGAGCGTGTCATCGGTGACCGCAACATTTTGCACCTTAACTACCTGTATCTCCATCGCCAAAGAACTCATCCCAACTTCTCAATAGCTCCTCTTCGTTCTCCTCCACAATACTTTGAATGCGTTGGATTTCGCTCCTGCGGAAGCCTCCGCTGGACTGAAGTCTGGTAGGATCGAGCCAGAATTTGGCTTTTCTATCCTCACGCTCCACGTGGATGTGAGGTGGCTCATCATAGTCACTTGAGTAGAAGAAGAAACGATAGGGACCAACTCGCAGCACAGTGGGCATAATTTATAGCAATGGGCCGAGGTTAAGCATTAACTTTGATCGCCGAAGGTCTCCGGCCGAGGCGAAAGGGGCTCGTCCAGGAGACCGTCGGCCATCGAGAAATAGGAGGTCAGACTAAGCCTCGGCCTCAACTTTGCCTTTAGCCTCCTCCAGCTTGGCCACCAGCTCCTCTTTCTTCTTGGCCGCCGCTTCCTTGCCCTCGGCGATGGCCCCCTCGATTCGCTCTTTCTCCTCCTCCAAGACAACCTGGCTCTTCTCGCGAAGCTCTTCGGCTTTCCTCCGGGCTTCCAGAGCAACCTCCTCGGCCTTGCTCTTAAGCTCAATACCCTTCTCACTGAGCCGAGCCCGCGTCTCCTCGCCGGGTTGAGGGGCCAGCAGCAAGCCCGCTGCAAAGCCTACCAACCCGCCAAGAATGAATCCAGCAATGAACCAACCACTTCCATCCTTGTTAGCCATTGTCAATCCCTCCTTCTTCCAAAGTATATGCTCCTTTACTTTACTTGCGCCTACCTCGCAATCTGGTTAATATCTGTATAGCTCTCCTCACTCCATGTACATAACTGCGCATCTCGATAATCGGCGACACCACGGTGTCGCTAACAAAAGCAGTGGTTCCCCGGACGGTGTTGACCGTCTCCCCCAGGGTGTTAACCGTCTCGTTGGCGGACTCTAGTAGCGGAGTTATCTTCCGCTCCAAGGTACGGATCAACCACCACAACATGCCGATAACTACAATCAAGAGCAGCAACATCACAATGGATTCAAGGGCGAGGATGATGATGGAAATGTCCCGAATGGTAGGCGTCGCTTCCCATTTGAACAGGAAATAGCACATGACGCCTAACAACGCAACTACAGCCACTACAATGACGATAAGGATGATCTGGAAGTTTTTCCTCTCGGACTCGTTCACCGTGTTATCTCCCTCGATGCCGTGTTCTATACCATTATATCATACACTTATGTTCTAGTCAAACTGGTTTCCCTTCCCCTTTTTCCTCTGCTCCTCCAGAAAATCCTCGATCTCTTGAAAAAGGTCCCGGTCCACTTCGGTCTCCGTTGATTTGGGGTGGGCCGTCAGACTTTCAGTTCTATCTATGGCTTCCCTCATATTCTCAGGCAAAGCACTGTAGAGCTTATTCATATCTGGCTCAATTCTTTCAGACCAAATAGCCAGTTCGTTCAGGTCAATCTCTATGCCTAGCATCTCAAGCAAAACCTCGAGTACGGCCTGCGAAGCCTTGGGATTCGCCACTTGGGTGGCGTAGACTGGTATCTCGCCCAAAAGGCAGATGCCCCCGACACCTCTCTCCTTGGCCACACCCAGCAACAACCCGTTTAGCCCTCCTATACTACCCTGCTCCATCAATCGAACGCCGAATTCCTCCAGGCATTTCACCAGTTCTGCATTTGTAACAGTTCCCCAAACCCTCGGCTGCCTGGAATGGTGAATGAACATGGGAAACGCTGCAAATGTGTATATCCTCGCGACCTGGAATTCCTCAGCTACATCCAGAACGCGCTGGGCAAACTCATATCCCTTTTCGGGTTGGCTGCTACCAGTGAAGATCAGCAGGCCATGATCGCGATCCTCACCCCAACTGTAGAATTTGCTCTCCGGAAACTCCGGTGCCTGGATCAAGTGACCCTGGATCAATACTTGGGCAGGAGAGAAGAAGTGATAGGGGTCAATTTCTCCGATCTCCTCAGCTTTAAGCTGCTGCCTCAAGTAATTGGCCGCGATAATAGCAACTCCACCCATGCCAGGCCAAGCCGCAACCATATGTGGACTCCGCAGTCTTGGCCTTCTGAAAATCCTGACAGGGCCGACCGTATCCATAGCTCTCAATTACCCCCATACAACTCTCCAAACAGTCGCTATCACGACGTCTTCAGCCACCTGACCACAACCAGGAGCAGCAAAGCCCCGATGGTACCTTCTACGAGGTGAATTTGGCCAATCATCAAGATATCCAAACCAAACAGGTCTCCTGCTAGTTCACCTAATCCAAAACCCAGCCAGGAGGACAACAGATAAAGCAGCAGGTCCTTGGGGGTCCCTCCCTGCCACAGATTGAATAGGGCCGCGTAAGCGCTGGCAATGATAATAGATAGAACCAGAGGTGGAGATAAAACTAGCTGCATTTAACTGATTATCCCCCCACCGAGTACAGCCTCGCCCTGATAGAAGACCACACCCTGCCCCGGCGTGATATCCCGCTGTGGTTGGGCAAAGGTCACTCGCGCCCGCCCATCTCCGAGAGGAAGGAGAAGGGCCTGGGCCTCGACAGCCTTGTAGCGGATCTTGGCCGTGATCTCCAGAGGTTCTTGCGGAACCCGCCCGGAGACATAATTCACCTCCGTAGCTATGAGCTCCCGCCGCCCTAACTCCCCCTTAGTGCCCACCACCAGCGCGTTGCGGGTTACATCAATCTCCATGACGTAGAGAGCCTCCGAAGCAGCGATGCCCACGCCTTCCCGCTGGCCAATGGTGTAAAAGGGCAGACCCTTGTGCTCACCGATCACCCGCCCCGCTGTATCCAGGATAGGACCGGGCCGAATAGCCTCCGGTGCATGCACCCGCAAGAATCGGCGATAGTCGTTGTCCGCGAGGAAACAGAGGTCCTGACTTTCCGTCCTGTCGGCTACCGGCAGGCCCCGCTGACGGGCCATAGCCCGCACTTGCTCCTTGGTATAGTCACCCAAGGGTAAGAGAAGATGTCGCAACTCCTCCTGCCCTAGCATGTAGAGCACATAGGACTGGTCCTTCTCCCTGTCGCACCCCTTGAGCAGTTGGTAGCATCCGTCCACCCGCCGCACCCGGGCGTAGTGACCCGTAGCCAGATACTGCGCCCCCATATCCAACGCCCTGCGCAGCAAGAGATCGAACTTGATGTGGCGGTTGCAGGCCAGGCAAGGGTTGGGCGTGCGCCCACGGGTGTATTCTGCTATGAAAAAATCAACAACCTCTGCCTTGAACTCTCGCTCATAGTTGACCAAGTAGAAGGGGATGTCCAGGGCGGAGCAGACACAGCGTGCGTCCCCCATGGCTTCGATAGAGCAGCAGCGGTTGGTGGATCCTCCCGGGCCCTCCTCGGCCCAGAGGCGCATCATCACTCCGATCACCTCGTAGCCCTGCTCTACCAACAGAGCTGCGGCCATAGAGCTATCCACTCCGCCACTCATGGCTACTACAACCCTGCCTCTCCCTCTCGTGGACATCGTCAACCATCTCTAGCCCTCTGCCGGGCACGGTAATCTTCAGCTGTACATTCAATCCCTCGGTTACATAACTTGAGAACAGCCAAAAAGAGCGGAAGATGGGATTCGAATCCACGGCTCTCCCCTTGGCAAGGAGATGCTCTACCGCTGAGCCACTTCCGCTCGATCCGCTGGCTGCAAACTCAGTAGATCACAAAAGCTCGCAGCGGATCGCCAGATCCGCTGCCTACCTGCTGATTCTAGCGATCCAGCAGGAGCAAATCGGGATCTACTGAAATTAGCTGATGCATTAGTGGGGAAGGAGAGACTTGAACTCTCACGGGCTAGGCCCACGTGATCCTAAGTCACGCTCGTCTGCCAATTCCGACACTTCCCCGCTGATTTCAAATATTATTATAATGGCAACGGAGTAATTTTGCAAGTCCAGGGCAATCGCAAACCCTGCTAACCTCCCGCAGGTTATGCACATTAATGGCAGAGGGCCTCGAATTAGAGGGGGCCTTTGGTCAGAAATTTGAACCTGCGGGAGGTTCTGGCGCTCCAATCAAAAGAATGCGATTGCCCTATTTGCAAGTCACAGTACACTTGACAGAGCCGAGAAATGCGCTATAATCCGACCCAGCCGAGCTGTACAGGCCCGCGCTGTCACCCTGCTCCTCTTAAGAACAACCGCTCTTTGCCAACCGCCATCTTGTGTTGAATGGATGCTCCTGTGCAACATGTTGGGTGTGCTGAGAGGCAAGGAGTATCGCTTGCCGCTGCCAAAAGGAGGAGTTTGAATGTCAACCACCATCTCACAATGCCCCATGTCCTACGCGATCTTTGCGGTCGCGCTTGGCTGTTGCCTGGCTCTGGTAGCCACCGGATGTGTGTCACCTGGCCCTAGGCCGATACCTTCTCCGACAGCCACCCTGGGAGCTTGGGACCCGTTTGTGCTGAACACGCGCCTGGGCCGGGGCGTCAACTTGGGCAATGCGTTGGAAGCGCCCAAAGAGGGGCAATGGGGAGTCACGCTGCGGGAAAAGTACTTCGAGCTCATACGCCAGGCAGGGTTCCAGTCCGTGCGTATCCCCATCCGCTGGTCGGCCCATGCAGCCAAGGACGCCCCTTACCGCATCGAGCCGGCCTTCTTCGAGCGGGTGGATTGGGCAATAGAGCAAGCATTTGCACGCGGGCTACTGGCCATTATCAACGTGCATCACTACGAGGAGCTGACGCAGGACCCCGAGGGACATCGCCAACGCTTCCTGGCCCTCTGGGAACAGATCGCCGACCACTACCGCAACCACCCGCCGGAGCTGCTCTTCGAGCTGCTGAATGAGCCCAGCGACAACCTCACGCCGGAAATGTGGAACGACTTGCTGGCAGAGGCGCTAGCGGTGGTGCGACGCTCTAATCCGCAACGCAGCGTCATCGTGGGGCCGGGAAACTGGAACAACATCCTTGCCCTGGATCATCTACAACTGCCAGCCGACGACCACCACCTGATCGCCACCGTGCACTACTATGAGCCCTTCCATTTCACGCATCAGGGCGCAGAGTGGGTACAAGGAAGCCAAGCATGGTTAGGGACGCGCTGGCAGGGCACACGGGCCGAGCAGAAGGCCATCGAGCGCGACCTGGACATCGCGGCCGCCTGGGCCAAGAAAAACGGCCCACCGCTCTTCCTGGGCGAATTCGGAGCCTACAGCAAGGCAGACATGGCCTCTCGCGTGGCCTGGACCGCATATGTGGCGCGGCAGGCCGAAGCACGCGGCATGAGCTGGGCCTATTGGGAATTCTGTGCCGGCTTCGGGGTCTACGATCGGGTGCGAGAGCAGTGGAACCAGGACCTCCTGCGAGCCCTGATCCCGCAAGACTAGAAGCTCCTTCTCCTCACCGCCGACCGAATTCCCGCGCCAGTTGCGCAACACTCAAGTGAATCATCGTCGGGCGGCCGTGGGGGCAGGTGCGCGGCATGGTCGTCCCTTCTAACTGGCGGATGAGATCACGCATCTCTTCCAAAGAGAGAGTCTGCCCAGCCCGAACCGCGCTGTGACACACCAGGCTGATCAGGGCCCTCTCCTCGATCGCTTCCGCTGTTCCACTTTCGGCCAACTCATCTACGATCTCCAGGATGACTTGGCCGATATCGCCCTTAGCCAATATGGCCGGCACCGCTCGCACCAAGTATGTATCCCCACCAAAAGGCTCGATGTCGAAGCCCAAACGCCTCAATAATTCCTGGTTTTCCTCCATCGCTGCCCTGGACTGAAGGGGTAGCTCAATGGTCAACGGTTCCAGCAGTGCCTGCGAGGTGACGGCCATCTTGGCCCTTTCTGCCATCAGCCGCTCGTAGAGCACCCGCTCGTGGGCAGCGTGCTGGTCAATGAGATACAACCCTTCGGGGCCCTCGGCGATTATGTAAGTTTGCGCTACTTGCCCCAGCACTCGCAAGGGGGGCAACTTGGCTAGCTCGGTGAACTCAAACGGCGATGGGGCTTCGACGCCAGCTGGGCGTTGCATTTCCAGGGCCAATTCCACCTGGGCACGCCTTTCGCTCCCTGCCTCCACCAATCTGCGCCGGCGCTCCAATTCCTGCGCAGACCACGAAGGCAGGCTTACCACCTTGGGAATCGTCGCCCGGTCCACCAGGGTGCGACGCACCGCCTTCTGGACGGCAGTGAAAACCGCGCTGCTGTCCAGAAACCTGATCTCACTCTTGGTGGGGTGAACATTTATGTCAACTTGAGAGGGATCCAACTCCAGGCTGAGAACGACGATGGGATGGCGTCCCGTGGGCAGCAAAGTGTGATAGGCTTCGCTCACCGCATAACTGAGCATGCGGTCCTGCACCCAGCGACCGTTAACGAAAAAGGTCATGTAGCTGCGATTGGCTCGATGCAGGGAAGGGGCGCTGATGTAGCCGTAGACGCTTATACGTCCTACGTCCGATGTCCTGCCTTCTACGTCCTCAGTCTCGGCACTTTGGACCTCGATCATCTGCTGCGCGATTTCCAACCCATAGACCTTGATGAGTACATCGTACAATTCGCCAGTGCCCAGGGACTGAAAGGTCAGCCGCCCATCGTTCAGGAGGGTGAAGCGCAAGTGGGGGTAGGCCATAGCATACCGGTAGACCAGGCTGTCAATGTGCTTTCGCTCGGTGACTTCACTGCGCAGAAATTTCAGACGAGCGGGGACGTTGTAGAACAGGTTCTCCACCGTGACCACCGTGCCCTTGGGACAGCCTTTCTTTTGACGGTGAGTGATCTTTCCACCCTCAAGGCGCAGCAGAGTGCCTACATCTTCATCGGCGGTCTTGGTCACCATGGTCAACTGGCTCACGGCGGCGATGCTGGCCAGGGCCTCACCTCGAAAGCCCAGGGTGTTGATGGCGAAGAGATCATCCAGGCTGGCGATCTTACTGGTAGAGTGGCGGGCAAAGGCCAGCTCCACCTCATCGGCGGGGATGCCCGTCCCGTCGTCAGTCACCCGCATCAGGCGGCGTCCCCCCTGACGCACTTCTATCTTGATCTCCCTGGCCCCCGCATCAATGGAGTTCTCCACCAATTCTTTGACCACCGAGGCTGGCCGCTCCACCACCTCGCCCGCCGCTATCTTAGATGCAACTTCCTCGGACAACACCCTGATAGGCATTACACCCCCCTGAGACCGAGCTCCTCAAAAAATCAGAAGTCAAACGCCAAAGCATCTATCATCGCTTTGCCCTTCTCTCTTCCCACCTC
>CAZRSI010000101.1:0-9455 GCA_964602575.1 uncultured Anaerolineae bacterium | reverse complement strand
CCCCTCAACCCCACTTTTTCCTGTTCAGAGCGAGGCTAAATGGGCCAATGCCCCACATCGGCGACGAGAAGAGGGGATATGGGGACACCCCCCCACACCCCGACCTGCTGCGCAGGCCCGCATCGTAGCGGCAGTTGACTTGTAGGGCTTCATGCTGTACAATATCTCCGATCTACCAGTTTACCAATTTACCAACCTACCAATGATGAGGAGGTAAACATGGAGTTCTCTGAGCTAATCAAGAAGCGCTACAGCGTGCGGGCCTACAAGCCCGACCCAGTGGAGGATGAGGTGCTGAACCAGGTGCTCGAGGCGGCGCGCCTGGCACCGACTGCGGACAACCGGCAGCCCTTTCAACTCCTCGTGATCCACACGGCAGGCCGCGAGGCAGAACTGAGGCGCATCTACGACCGCGATTGGTTCGTTCAAGCGCCGCTGGTCATCTGCGCCTGCGGCATCCCGTCCCAGGGCTGGGTGCGTCGGGACGGCAAGAACTACACCGAGGTGGACGTGGCCATCGCCATGGACTACCTGATCCTGGCCGCCACGGAGGCCGGACTGGGCACGTGCTGGATTGGCGCCTTCGACCCCGTGGCCACCCGCGAGGTGCTGGGCTTACCCGACGACGTGGAGCCCATCGCCTTCACGCCGCTGGGGTATCCGGCCGACCAACCTGAGCCCAAAAAGCGCAAAGCGCTATCAGAACTGGTGCGCTACGAACGCTGGTAAAGAGTGCAGACCCTTGGGGTTTTTCCCAAACCCCAAGGGTCTAGGAAAAGGAGAACCAATGGCGCGACGTAAGCGACGCAAGCGACCAAAAGAGATTCGACGGCCTTCAACACCTTCTCCCCTGCCACCCGATGTACAATTCGTCATTAGCCCCGCCATCGGCACCGATGGCCGCGTGCCAAAAGCAGCTCAGCCGAGGCCAACGGAACAGACGTTCTTGCACATCTGGGTGCTAACGGAGGAGCTGGCTTCGGAGGAGGAGTTGGAGGAGTTACTATCCCGCTATCTTACGCCCCTTCAGAAGCCTCGCTTCCCGGAGCCCACTCAACCCTGGCACAAGGCTCAGAACGCGGCCTATGAAGGCTGGGAAAAGCGATGGGCGCGCCAACGCAAAAAAGTTGCCCACCAGGCATTGTCCATTTCCTCCGACGCTGTAGACCCGTACCTTCTGCTGGCCCATGATGCAGCCTCGTGGGAAGAGGCGGCCCAACTTTGCGCCCAGGCCAAGGCTGCCGCCGAGCGGCTTTTAGGACCCGACCCTTTCACAGCTTATAAGGATAACTTCTGGGGAGTGGCCATCACTCGGCCGTACATGCGTGCCCGGTTTGCCTTAGGCTATGCCTTGTGGCGCCAGGGCAACCATGCCGAGGCACAGGTAGAATTCGAGAAGTTGTTGCGTCTGAATCCAGGGGACAACCAGGGAGCGCGCTATGTATTGGTGGCTGTGTTGCTGGAGCAGGGGAAGGATGAGGAGGCGCGGCGCATCATGGACAGGTACTCCCCTGATGCTCTCAGCCACTGGGCCTACAACCAAGCCCTGCTGCAGTTTCGCCGACGGGGTGACCATTCTCAAGCACGGCGGCGTCTGAATCGGGCTTTCTCCCTTAACCCCTACGTCCCTCCATTGCTGCTGGGCGAACGGCGGGTACGTTCCTGGGAACTACAATTCGTGGCGCCAGGAGAAGAGAACGAGGCCATTGAGTACGTACACCTCTACAAAAATGCCTGGGCCATGACCTCCGGTGCCTTGGAGTGGCTGAGCAAAGGGGGCACCCCATGACTCGATACTCCGTCTACCTGGAGATCGCTGACGACGGCCGGCGCATGGCCCACATGCCCAGCTTGCCCGGCTGCACCGTCCGTGCGCCAGCCGGGACGAGGCCCCGCGCCGGCCTGCTGGCCCTGGTGCGCGACCGACAGACTCAGGGCAAGCCCCCCGACGACGTCCTGGACTGGCAGCCCGACCTGCAGTCTTTCAGCATCCGACGCCTGCTGCGCCACCTGGACAACGCCGAGGATTTGCGAGCAGCGAGTTAACGGACCTCATTGCTGCTTTAACCTTGAACCATCGAGCATAAGCTTATGGAAAACCCACATTCTGTCAAAGAGGTACAATCAGTGAAACCTGCCTCGCCCCGGAAGACCGCTCAGGTCCGCTTCCCCGACGGCCGGGTGTTCGAAGGGCCCATCGGCATACCGCTGGAGGCTTACGTTCGAACTGCCTTCCCCGACCAGCCGGTGCCGGTGGTGGCCGCCCTGGTGAATGGCAAGCTGAGGGAGCTGACCTGGCCTGTCACCTGTGACGTGGAGGCCACACCAGTCACTCTGGCCGACAGTGATGGCGTGAGAATCTACCGCCGCTCCCTTTCCCTTCTCCTGGTGGCTGCAGCTCAGCAACTCTTTCCCCAGGCCCAGGTCTACGTGGACTACCCCCTTCCATTTGGTGGCTACTTCTGCCAGGTGCGGGGCCGGGAGCCGTTTACCCCCCAGGAACTCGATCGGCTGGCGGCGCGGATGCGAGAGATGGTCGCCGCCGACTTGCCCATCACCAAGGAGCGCGTGCCACTGGGTGAGGCCATCGCCCTCTTCCGCGCCCGAGGTGAAGAGGGAATGGTCCGCCTGCTCCGCTACCGTCGCAAAGACTATCTAACCCTCTACCAACTGGCCGGGGTGCGCGATTCCTTTCACGGCTATATGGTGCCTTCCACCGGCTATCTGCGCCTTTTTGCCCTGCGCCCCTATCCGCCCGGCTGCGTCCTGCAGTTCCCGCGCCGCCATCGGCCAACCGAACTGTTGCCCTTTCAGGAATTCCCGCGCCTGGTGGCCGTCTTCAATGAATACGGCCAATGGCTGCGACGCCTGGAGGTCGAGGATGTAGGCGCGCTGAACGAGGCCATCGAGACCGGGCGGATGCCGGAAATAATCCTGGTGGCCGAGGCCCTGCACGAGCAGCGGATCGCCCAGATCGCGGAGGAAATCGCCAGGCGAGAGGAAGTGCGACTGGTTCTCATCGCTGGCCCATCCGCCTCCGGTAAGACCACTTTCGCCCGACGGCTGGCGGTGCAACTGCTGGCCGCTGGTGTACGCCCAGTAGCCATTAGCCTGGACGACTACTTCGTGGAACGCGAGCATACCCCTCGGGACGAGCACGGCGATTACGACTTCGAGGCCCTGGAAGCAGTAGACCTGGCCCTGTTCAACGATCACTTGTTACGGTTGATGGAAGGAAAGACGGTCACCATCCCCCACTACAACTTCCACACCGGCCGTCGGGAGGCAGGCGAGACTTTACACCTTGCCCCCGACCACGTCCTGCTGGTGGAGGGGATCCACGGCCTGAATCTGGCTCTGGTGTCCGCGTTGCCGCCCCAGCGTATCTATCGGGTTTACGTCTCGGCCCTCACCCAACTGAACATTGACCGCCACAACCGCGTCTCCACCACCGATACCCGCTTGATCCGCCGCATCGTGCGGGACGCCCGGACTCGTGGCTACTCGGCCCAGGAGACCATCGCCCGTTGGGAGAGCGTGCGTCGGGGGGAGAAGCGCCACATTTTTCCCTATCAAGAGAACGCCGACGTGATGTTCAATTCGGCCCTGGTGTACGAGCTGGCGGTGCTGAAACCGCTGGCCGAGCCATTGCTGTTCCAGGTCAAGCCCTCCAGCCGCGCCAGGGTCGAGGTGCGGCGGCTGTTGGCCTTCTTGGACTGGTTCCTACCCTATTCTTCGGACATCGTCCCCAGCAACTCCATCCTTAGAGAGTTCATCGGTGGGTCAATTCTGGAGGATTTTCAGCCGTGGCGGGTTAGAAAGGAAGGAGGGAAGCGAGGGTGAGGAAACCCCTTGATCGCCGACGGTCTCTGACCGAGGCGGAAAGGGGGCTCGGTTAGGAGACCTTCGCCCATCGGAGGGCCCAGTCGACCGCGAGGTGGAAATGAACCTTTGACATCTTTCCGTTTTACTAGATAGCATGGACAACTCTCTCTCCGAGAAACTTAAATCTCTGGGTGTAAGAATAAGGGCACGAGATCTACCGCCGCCCCAGCCACGCTACTCATACCCCATCGAGCGGGTTGTGCCTGGTCGTTTTCAAGAGACGCCGTACGGCCGGGTTTACGTCGTGGAGAAGCGGTATCCGCTGGAACATCGGCACGGATGCGTTACGCTGCGGATCAGCGCTCCGCTGGATGTCATCGCCGAGTGGGCAGGCGACCCGTGCCTGGCCGAGATAGGCGAAGCCTTGATCAAAGCAGGCACGAGGCCCCGAGCCGGCTTCGCCTTCCTCGACACCGAGACGACGGGGTTGGCGGGCGGTACGGGCACCTATGCCTTTCTGGTGGGAGTCGGCCGCTACGAAGGCGATGAGTTTCATCTGGCCCAGTTCTTCATGCGCGACCCCATTGAGGAGCCGGCCCTGCTGGCAGCGCTGAGCGAGTTCCTCGACCCCTACCAGGCGCTGGTCACGTTCAACGGCAAGGGGTTTGACGTGCCGCTTTTGAACGCCCGTTATATTACTAACGGCGAACGGTCACCTCTGGTCTCCATGGCTCATCTCGACCTGCTGCCGCTGGCACGACGGTTGTGGCGTGCGCGTCTGCCCAGCCGGGCCTTGGGCTATCTGGAGCAGCACATCCTAGGCCTGGTTCGCACTGAAGAGGATGTCCCCGGTTGGGTGATCCCCAGCCTGTACTTTGGCTACCTGCGCAGTGGCGATGCGCGGGCCATGAAGGGCGTGTTCTATCACAACGCCATGGACGTGCTCTCGCTGGCTGCGCTCTTGAGCTACGTGACGAAGCTTTTGGACGACCCTATCGGTAGCGTCGTTCACGGGCTGGACCTGGTGGCCATGGGAAGAATGTTCGAGTACCTTGGGCGTCTCGAGAAAGCTGCAGAGTTGTACGAACACGGCTTGGAACACGATCTCCCGGAAGAGATGTATTGGAAAACGGTACAGTGGCTCTCATTCGCCCATAAGCGTCGGGGCAACCTTTCGGCTGCGGTGGAATTGTGGCGCCAGGCGGCCGGCAGGGGGTATATTTACGCCCATGTCGAACTGGCCAAGTTCTACGAGCACAGGCAGCGGGACTACGGTGAAGCCGCGCGATGGACCCACGCTGCGCTGGCCCTGGTCAACACGGTTGACTTCTCACCTCATGAGCGGAGTCGTTGGCGAGCCGATCTGGAACATCGCTTGAGACGCCTACACGGGAAATTGGGGAGCAATGATTCGGTTCGGCCTTCGTCTGCGGAATTCCAACGCCGATAGAAAAATGGAGGAGAATCTATGTATCAACGACCAAGCTTTCAGGATGTGCTGAAAGCCAAAGCGGTCATCGCTTCGTATCTACGGCGCACCCCATTATACCGTTACCCTTCGTTGTGCCAACTGCTGGGCTGCGAGGTCTACGTGAAGCACGAGAACCACCAGCCGGTGGGAGCCTTCAAGGTGCGTGGCGGCATCAACCTGATGTCGCAACTGTCCGATGAGGAGCGGCGGCGAGGGGTCATCACTGCCTCCACCGGCAATCACGGGCAGTCGGTGGCCTACGCTGCTCGGCTCTTCGGGGTGCAGGCCACCATCGTCGTGCCAGAGGACGCTAATCCAGGCAAGGTGGAAGCTATGCGCGGCCTGGGGGCAAAGATCCTATTCCACGGGCGGGACTTCGATGAGGCCCGCGAGCACTGCGAAGCCTTGGCCGCTGAGCGGGGTTATCGTTACATCCACGCCGGAAACGAGCCGCTGCTAATTGCTGGAGTGGCTACAGAGACCCTGGAAATCCTGGAGGATCAGCCCGATATCGAGGTGATCATCGTGCCTGTAGGCGGAGGCAGCGGGGCAGCAGGGGCCTGCATCACGGCCAAGACCATCAACCCGGCCATTCAGGTCATCGGCGTGCAGGCAGAGAAGGCCCCGGCGGCCTATCGCTCGTGGAAGGAGCGGCGGCTGGTGGAGGACGAGATGGAGACGGCAGCCGAGGGCCTGGCCACCCGAACTGCCTTCATCCTGCCGCAGAGTATCCTCTGGGACCTGCTGGACGACTTCGTCCTGGTGAGCGAGGAGGAGATTTATCGCGCCATCGTCCTCTACCTGAAGAAGACCCACAACCTGGCCGAGGGGGCCGGAGCGGCGCCTCTGGCGGCAGCTCTGAAAATGCGGGAACGGCTGGCCGGGCGCAAGGTGGCTCTCATCCTCAGCGGGGGCAACCTGAGATTGGAGCAGTTGAGAGAGGCACTGAGGAGAACCGCGGAATGAGTGCTCTGGAAGAAATCGTTGGCCAACTATTGACCGAACAGAAGCTAACCATCGCCGTGGCCGAGTCTTGCACCGGCGGCCTCCTCGCCCACCGGCTGACCAATGTGCCTGGGAGCTCGGCCTACTTCTTAGGCGGCGTGGTGGCCTATTCGAACGAAGTCAAGGAACGAGTGTTAGGGGTGTCTGAAAAAACCCTGGCCACCCACGGGGCGGTTAGCGAACAGTGTGCAAGAGAGATGGCTCGTGGCGTCCGCCACATTTTGGGCGCCGACGTGGCTATCTCAGCGACGGGCATCGCTGGCCCCGCCGGAGGCACGCCAGAGAAGCCCGTCGGCCTGGTCTACGTGGCCCTGGCCGCCCAGGACACCGAGCGCTGCGAGCGCCACCTGTGGCACGGAGACCGCCTGGCAAACAAACAGCAAACCTCCGAAGCTGCTTTGGGGATGCTGCGCCAGTACCTGGAAGCGAGGCAACCGTGAAGTTCGTAGATG
Organism: uncultured Anaerolineae bacterium; assembly: GCA_964602575.1. Classification (GTDB taxonomy): domain Bacteria; phylum Chloroflexota; class Anaerolineae; order VGOG01; family VGOG01; genus CAZRSI01. Next base: position 2,702 of record CAZRSI010000101.1, on the reverse strand, counting down.
TTCCAACGGCCGTCGAGGCCCGTTTCGACGAGGAAGGCAGAGTTACCCCTATCGCTTTCCACTGGCGGGGGCAAAAAGTGCGCATCAGCGATGTCGGGCGTCGGTGGACCGAGCCACACGGCTCTCACCAGACCCTCCACTACTTGGTCATGACCCCTTCGCAAGACACCTTCGAGCTCTGCCTGAACACGGAGACCATGCAGTGGAGGATAACCAGGATTTGGGAGCGGGAGAGGATAGTGTGACTCAGCAGACCCTAAGGTTTTTCAACCCCTTAGGGCCTCTTCTCTCTTTGCCTCGACCCTCTTCTCAAACCGCTCCAGGTCAATGATCACCCTCCTGTGCTCCCCTTCGCCAACTCTCTCTGCTTCGTCAAAGGCCTCCACGCGGAAGGTGAGTTTGCGGCCGTCAACAGCAACCAACTCCGCCTGGGCACGGACCTTCATGCCCACCGGAGTGGCTGCCAAATGGCGAACATTCACTGCCACGCCCACGCTACGCTGACCTTCGGGCAGGAGATGGTCAACAGCCGCTACTGCTGCTTTCTCCATCAGCCTGATCATCTCCGGAGTGGCCAACACGGCCACGTTCCCGCTGCCCAGGTGACTGGCTGTGTTCTCTTCGCGTACTACCAACTCACTCTGGCCTATTAGACCGGGTGTGATTTGCTCCATGAAGCACACTCCTTACTTGGTTATCTATGGTATCCTTCTGGTGACAGTAACCGGTGTCAGCAATAGCCTGTCGGCAACGGGTTGCCCTTCTTCGAAGATAGCGAAGCGCTGCATATCGGTACGGGAATAGACTCCTATTTCCACCTGATACTGGCCGCTTGGGATGTCGGAGCGCAGCGGGAAGCGATGCACCTGAACAAAGATATCGCCTGCCTCCCAACCAGCGGTGGCCACGCTCAGAATGTCTCTCCCCGCCCACACATTGCTCTGATTGTCCAGCAGGTGCACGAAAATAGCCAGGGGCAGGGGCGCCGCGACATCTTCCAGCACTCGCCAATAGGTCGTCAGTTGGGCCCACTCCCCTGGGGACAGAACGTCATCGGCCAGTTCATAGCCCAGAAATTCCAGTTGGTGACCGAAATCCACAGGGAAAGCGATGGGATGGCGCAGACCATAGGGGTCACCGGGGAGAAACTCTACCTCTGGGCTCCAAAGGGCAAAGGAATTGCTTTGCAATTCTTCGATCTTGGCCCGCAGCAGATCGTGAGCTTCCAGTTCGTAGGCAGAAAATGCCGGTTCGCCGTCGGGGAAACGCCTTTCCTCCACCAGATGGGCATCCTGAAAGAATTCCTCCATCAACTCTGGACGCAGGGGGGTAAAGGCAGGAAAGATGTACAGAGCCCTCTGACCGCCACCGGGGAAAACCAGGCTGTATGGACCGTCGTACCACTTAATTTTCCGCTTTTTCTTGAGCGTGAAGTCGAAGATGAAGGGGTCCAGGTCATGGGGATTGGAAGAGGATATGCAAACAGGGTCAGCAATATCGCTCTGATCGAGATAGCGGGCGGCCTCAGCCAGGTCCGTGCGGTAGACGAAGCGCACCTCTGACTGCTGAGCCCACACGTTGAAATAATCCCGATAGGTCCACCAGGCATTGCCGGCCAGGAGCAGCAACAGAGCTGCTCCCAGCCCGTAGCGGGCCCCCTGGCCGAAGCGCCGGGTGAGCCACGTCCAGCAGGCCTCGATGCCCAGAGCAGGGAAGATGTAGACTACAGGCAGGGACCCGCTCGCACGCAGAAAGGATGGGGCGGAGTCGGTAACCATGCTGGGCACCAGTGCTAAGGGCAGCCACAGTAGCAGGAAAGCATATCGCGGCTGCCGCCAGCGGAGCAGGGCCAGGGCCAGGCCAAGGTAGAACAGGGCGCCGCCTACAGGCTCGAAGACGGGCCGCCCCGCCAGATTGTAGCGCCAGACGGGATCGCCCCGAAAGGTGAACATTTTCAGGGTATCCAGAGTGAAGCGCAGCACCAGGCTGGGATCGCCCCGAACCAGCAAGGCCAGGGGCTGGCTGAGTTGCTGCACTCGCACATCGGCCTGGGGATGAGTCCAAATGTACACCCCGATGGGGACCGCCACGAGAGCGGCCAGGGCAAACAGAAGCAGAATGCCCCTCCATTGCTCAAACAGCAAAGAGCGGTGAAATCCCCCCAGATACAGTACAAACAGGAGGAAGACCACCGGAATCATGCGGCTGGCGGGGTAGGTATAGAGGGTGCCTCCCAGAAAGATGCCGGCCAGGATGAAGTACACCCGCCGCCGCTTGTTGTCCGTTGGGTGTTTCAGTCCTGCCCAGAAAAAATAGGCAGTGGCAGCGGCCATAGGCGGCAGACTGGCAGCCCGCAATCCCACTCGACTCATGAAAACCGGCCAGAAGGAGATAGCCAATCCGGCACCTGCGAAAAGGGCCACGCGATAGCTAAAGATTCTCCGCGCCAGCAGGTAGGCGAAGAGGATTGTGGCCAGACCACACAGCACAGCAGCCAGACGAATGCCCAGATAATTGTGGCCGAAAAGGGCGATGGTGCCAGCCACCAGGTAGACAAACAGCGGCTCGTTGCCTGCGTTGGATTCAAAATAGATGCGGTGAGCGCCATGCAGCACGGTACAGGCATCGTGGCCGTGGAAGACCTCGTCGTGTTGGAGGCCTGGCGGCACCGCTTCCAGCCGATAAAGCCGAAAGAACGCTGC
>CAZRSI010000100.1:0-9558 GCA_964602575.1 uncultured Anaerolineae bacterium | reverse complement strand
AGTTCGTCATGGACTGCCCCCTGGCTCCAGGCCCACTCCATATCACTTTGTTAAGGAGGATGACATGTACCGCGAACTACAACCCTTCCGTGAGGCCCTCAGCCAAGAACTGAAGGCCAGCCTCTCCCCTGCGGCGGCAGGGGTAGATCCGAACAAACTGCTCCAAACCTATCTAGACCGGTTGACGATGTACATCGGCGTGGACGTGGCGGATCAGACCTTCACCGTGCTGGCCACCGATGCCAGCCAGCAGGTTCTCGGCTCGTTGCAAGGATGCGCCAACGACCCCAACGGCTTCCAATGCTTCATCTCCTGGGCTCGGGAGTTGCGCGACCAGCACGGCCTGCGCATCATCGCCGTCGCTGCTGAGACAACGGGCATCTACTACTGGGCGCTGTGGGACTTCCTGGGCGAACAGCCTGACATCGCTCGCGTGCTTTTCAACCCTCGCACCACCGAACACATGGGCGAGGTCCTGTCCAAGAAGGTCCGCAACGAGTTGGTCGATGCCTTGCTCCTCGCCGAGCAATTGCGCCTGGGCAGCACGCCTGAAGTGATTGTCCAACAAGACACCGACCTCTTGACGGCTCGCTACTACTCCCGAGCAGCCAGAGACCTGGCCCAGCAGATCAACCGCAAGAAGAACCAGTTGCGAGCTCTGCTGCGGGCTTATTGTCCACCTCTGAGTCAGGTCTTTCCAGGCAGCAAGCTGCACCACCCTGCCGTGTACGCCCTGCTTCAAGAGTGCGTCTTCCCCGAGGAGTTCGTCCAGGCCGGCGCTGAAGTCCTCGCTGCCATCTTGGCTGCTCACTGTCGCCATGCCTTTGGCCTGGCCCAAGCCCAGCAGTTGGTCCAGGCATGCCAGCAGGCCCTCACTCGCCCCGTCGGACGGGATGTGATCCGTCACCTGGTGCATGGCTACATCGAAGACATCGCCACCTTCCAACAGCGTAAGGCCTTCTATCTAAAGACCGGCTACGCCTTGATCGAGAACCGTCAGGAGACCAAGTTGCTGCGTACCGTCAAGGGGGCTGGCATCAGCAACACCTTGGCCTTGGTCAGCGAGCTTGGCGATGTCAGCCGCTTTCCCAGTGGTCAACACCTGGCCAGCTTCCTGGGCCTAACCACCAGCAAGCACATCTCCGGGGCCACCCTCTACCGCTCCAAGCGGATCACCAAACAGGGCTCACCCAACGGCCGCTACGCCGCCGTCAACATTGCTCAGCATCTCAGCCAACGTGTACCGCGCTATCAGGCCATGTACCAGCGTATCAAAGGCCGCAAGCCACCCGGTAAAGGCCACTTCATCGCCCTGGTGGCCATTGCCCGCCACTTCATCGCCAACGTGCTCTACGACATGTGGTGTAACAAGCGCCCTTTCTTCCTCAAGGACGAGGATTATCGCCAGTATCGCCAAAAGCAGTCACGTTCTGAAGACTAATGTGCCCGCCTGAACCGAGCTGCCTGACCCAGTATTGTCTCCTAGTGTGAGGTCCAGATAGATTCGGTTGTTCAGGTGCCAATTGAATCTTGCCTTGCCGGGGCTTCGCGAAAAAATGGGCCGAAGCACCCTTAGTATCGTGCGTCTACTCGCCGCTTTGATCGCACTTTGGTATCCCTTTTCCGGACTTGACAAATTATAGGACGTCTTTCCTGGACTAATTATACTTGAACTATCATAGTTGTCCAATTCTAGGAAGTCACCACACTCAACATATGCTGGCTATGAAACCTGGGCGGGTTTTCTGATGGTACGCTGAATGAGGGAGTAAGTCATCTGTAGCAATGGTCGCCAATTACCTCTCCCCAGTTCACGTGCCGTGATCCGAGCAAGGGTAATGATGGTCAGTAACATCGCCTGTGGTAAACCAAACCGACTGTACTTTTTATAAAAATGCAACATGCTCATCACCTTATATTGCCACCTAGTGAGGTTGTCACCTTCAGTACCCCTGGCAATCTTATGCCACATGAGAGCCATTGGCACATAGATAATCTTATAACCTGCCGCTGCGGCCCGCAAGCAGTAGTCGCAATCCTCATAGTACATAAAAAAGCCAGGATCTAAGAGCCCAATATCCTCTATAACTTGCCTTTTGATGAACATAGCTTGGCCCCAAACATAATCCACCTCCCTGACCGCATCATGCTGTCCGCAATCTTCCTCTCCAGTACCAATGGGTTTGGGAAAAAGAAGTGGCCAACGCCTCTTCGCTCCAGCATAGTAAATGATGTTCGGACGAGCGTAGTAATAAACCTTGGGGCTTGCGAGGCCGATGGCCGGGCCAGCCTCGCAAGCTTTCACCAATTCCATCAATATTTTCCGGTCCACAGTGGTATCATTATTCACCAGGAAGACGTAGTCCGCCCCTTCTTCTAGGGCATGCTCGATACCCACGTTATTTCCGGCGGCGAAGCCCAGGTTGCTCTCATTGACAATCAACTCCACTTTAGGGAAGGCAGCATGGATTGCCTCGGGAGACCCGTCACTGGATGCATTATCAACTACCAAGATTCGATAACAGGGATAGTCTACCCCCTGCACCGAATGCAGACACTCAATTGTATCCTCCTTGCCATTCCAGTTTAAGATTATTATATAAACCAAGGGTGAGCCCATTTTAAGTCTTCCTGATTTCCGCAAAGATGTGGCCTGAGAGTCCCTTAGAAAACATGTTGTCCAGCCAGGCACATAACTCCGCAGCTTTGCTGGCCAAAGCAGGAGAGATTATGTCCAATAATTTCAAAAGCAAGTAAGACGCCCTGAAAACAGGCTCGTTCCAATACTTCAGAGAAATCCCAACTCCCGGAGGCATCTTCTCTCGCAGTGCCTTCGCCGAGTAGCCCTCACGCACATGTCCCCAACCCCAATGCATTCTCTTTGTCAGGAAGGGAGGAAATATCTTGAACCTGTCTGAGGGAGTGCTCAACCATATTGTACCATCTTCTGTGAGGACGTCAACAATAGCGTTCAAAAAAGCTGTATCGTCCTGGATATGCTCGATGATGTCGAAGGCGAAGATGTTATCAAACGTTCCCGAAGCAAAAGGCAAATGGCAGGCATCGGCCTTTATCACAGGAGAGTACTGCTTTTCAATCGGTGGAGGGTTGATATCTACCCCCGCTTTGATGACGGCTTCGATCTGCGATAGGAAATATCAATCGTCGCAGCCGACATCCAGTACAGAGGTGCGGCTTGGTTCTATCCCCAGATATTTCTTTATGACCAACCAACGGTAGTAACTGGCGAAATGCATTTTCCGGTTCCTAACTGTACACTCTAACGAAATCCTTGACAAGCACATCCCAGTAATACCGCTTCCTTCTCTCCAGCGCCACCTCAGCCATCGCTTTAGCTCGATCCTTATCTCGGAGTACGGACAGAATGCCAGCAGCCAATGCATTTGCATCTCCCGGCATGACCAAGAGGCCGGCTTGGCCCAGGATCTCCCCCCGATCGCCCACATCGCCCGTCACTACCGGCGTGCCCACAGCCATGCTCTCGAAGAGCTTAAGGGGCGACCTGGCCCGGGCCGTCAGATCGTCGTGGACCGGCTCCACTGACACGTCGGCCATGGCCAGGTAGCACGGCACCACCTCCGGCTTCACCCTCCCCACGAACATAGCAGCTTCTCCAAGGCCCAGTTCCTCGGCCCGGTGGCGCAGGAAATCGTAGTCCTCCCCGCCCCCCACCAGGAGGAGAACGGCATCGCTGCATTGCCTCCTGACGACGACGAAGGCCTCCAGAAGCAAATCCACGGGGTGGTTGACAAGGCTCATGCTCCCCACATAGGCAACTACCTTCTGGCCATCCAAACCCAACTGACGTCGTAGGTTCTGCACCTTCTCAGGAGCAACGCTACCGAAACGATCCCTGTCCACGCCGTTGGGCACGTACACGATCCGCTCGGCGGGGAAACCCAGGGCCACGTTCCTCTCCAGGGTGAATCGCGTGTTCACGGTCATTCCCGAAACGAAGCGGGGAAGGTTGTCCTCGCACAGGGCCACCACTGCCCTCTGCCAACGCCCGGAAAAACGATTGGAGTCGGCCTCGTAGTCGTCGCAGTCCAGGTACAGGCGCTTCCCTCGCAGGAATCTCGTTCCCAGCGCGGCCAACCCGTTGATGGGATGCGGCTTCCCCAGATGAATGACATCGGTCTCCTCCAACAGGGTCCTGAAGCTCATCCGCAGGGTCGAAGCCAGAGCTACCCTCGCCAAGCCAAGGGTGCTGAAGTAGGTCTTCTGGCTGCCAACCTTGCGCACGTGCATCTGACCCACGTAGTGCACGCTGACCCCGTCTACCCGGAAGCGCTGTCGGGAAAGGCCACCGAGGTTAGGGTGGAGGGCCAAGACGCTCACCTGGTGGCCCAACCGGGCCAGTTCCTTGGTCAGGGGGAAGTAGCGACCCAACCCTGAGGGGTCTTTTAAGCTCTGAGTAAGGAGAAAGGTGATCTTCATAAAGCTCAAAGTTTGAGGCCTGAGGTCGGAAGTTTGGAGTTTAAGAGAAGTCCTCTATAAGACGTACCAACCCTTCCCAGGACAGGTCGTTTTTCTGCCTCTTGATGTTAGCAGCGAATCGGGAAGCCCAATCCCCTTTGAAATACCTGACCACTGCTGCGGCCAGGGCCTGGCTGTCCCTGGGAGGTACGATGAACCCGGTCTCTCCATCCCTGACCACTTCGGGAAGCCCTCCCACGGCGGTGGTGATGACTGGCCTGTCGAAGGCATAGGCCAGGGAAACGATGGCACTTTGGGTGGCGTCAACGTAGGGCAATACCACCACATCGGCCGCCGAGAAGTAGAGCCCCAGTTCTTCATTGGGGATGTATCGGTCAACGATGGTCACCGCCTGGGCGAGGCCCAACTCCTCGATCAACTGTAAATACGGCTGCTTGTCCTCCCAGAACTCCCCCACGATAAGGAGCCTTGCCCCAACGCTTCGTAGTACCTCTGGCATGGCCTGGATCAGATACTTCAGGCCTTTGTACTTGCGAACGAAGCCGAAGAAGAGTATCACCGGGCCATCGAGGCCCAGACTTTTCTTCGCCTGGGCAGCATCCATAATCTCGGCCTGAAAAGCATCGTAGATGGGAAGCGCCGTCTTTCTGACCTCAGCCTGGGGCAACAAGCCCTGCAAGTCCAGCAAATCCTTCTGGGATTGAACGATGAACCAATGTCCCTGTCCCAAGGTCATTTTAGCCGAGAACCTGTCAATGGCGCTCTCCTCGTGGGGCAGTACGTTATGACAGATGAACAGCACCTTGATAGGCGTGAACTTTCGCACCAGAAAGGCCAGGCTGGCAAAGGTCAGGGCCCAATAGGGTACCCACCATTGGAGGATCAAAGTGTCAGGCCGCTCCGCCTTTATCCGCCGAAAGGTCTCCAACCAGGTCAGGGGGTTCGAGGGATCGAGCAAGTACTCGCAGTCGGCCCGCAGTGGCGCGCGGCTGGGATCCTTGTCCGTCCTGCCTGGAAACAGAAAGGCCGGGTATTGTCTCTTGAAAGAGTATAGCTTCACCTCGTGGGCGGCCCTCAAATGATGGTAGAGCAGAGTGGTGTAGTGGGAGATGCCGCCCCGGTAAGGATAGGTCGGGCCTATCAGAACGTATTTCATCGCGTCCTCTTAACGATCAGGTCTGCCAACAAGCCTATGGCTCCCACTTGAATGGCTGTCAGGATCAGCATCAGCGTGACCCCAGGGACGTAGAAGCCCCGGTAGTAGACGATGTCCCGAATCAGCTTGGCTGCTCCCACCAGGATGAGGGCCAAAGCCACCGGCAGAAAGACCTTGAGGGGGTTGAAATACATGATGGTTCGCACCACCAGGGAGATGTAGTTGTAGGTATCGGTGATAGGATGAAAGGATGACTTCCTCCCCTTTCTCCTGTAGTAATCTATGGGGATAAACTTGACCGCATAACCCTCGGAGAGGAAGGCGACGGTCTGGGTGCCCACCCAAGAGTGAGTGGTAGGCAGAATATCCAAAAACCGCTCCGCCACGCTCTTCTTGAAGGCACGAAAGCCGGAGTTCACATCGGGGATCCTCACTCCTGTCAGATAAGAGGCCAGGAGGCGAATGAAGAGCTTGGTGGGAGAGCGCAGCCATCTGAGGCTGCCCGCCTCCGTCCTCCTGGCGCCGATGACCATGTCACACCCCTCCATGTGGGCCAACAGGCGGGGGATGTCGTGGTTGGGATAGGTGCCATCGCCGTCGGTCATGACGATGACATCGCCCCTGGCGTGGCGGAGGCCCGTTGTTCGCGCCGCGCCTGTGCCGCGATTGTAGGGGTGCTGGATGAGCCTCACCCCCTCCCGCTGGCGCACGATCTCCGCGCTGGCATCGGTGGAGCCATCGTCCACCACGATTATCTCCCAGGGGATATCGCTTCCGCTCATGGTCTGGATAATCGTGTCCAGGTCATCGCCGAGGGCCTCCTCTTCGTTGTACACTGGGATAACGATGCTGACCATTTCCATAACTTTTCTCTCTCCTCAACAATGCCGTGCCTTGCTGCTCCGAACCGCAATCTCAGCGAATCAAGAATCGCTCTGACGAAATCGCCAAATGCCCGCCTTTGGCCTGGATCTGGCGATCCAGGCCAAGCGGGATGTGGGCGGCCCAGGCTGGGCAAAGCTGGATTCACTGAATCTCGAGGAACACGGGCTTGATACCCACCTCGAACTCTACCATTCCCGCCTGAACTGGAAGAACGATGGATTCCTCGCCGTCGCGGTCGGTGAGCGTGGCATCGGTGGTGGAAGGAATGCGCACGCGCTTTGTTCCACTATTGGACCACAGGATGTAGAGTGTGCGCTCCGGCCCCACGAACTTGTAGGCTTCGACTCCCGCAGGGACATCGGTGTATGCACCAACACAGTGCATCCCCTCAAGCTTCCCCGCATAATGCTGGAAGGTGTCATAGCCGTAGATAGGCTGGTGATCGCTGCTGATCAGCCACCGCTGCACCGCGCCCTCGGGCAGAGGATGCTCCCGCGGATCATACCAAAAGATGTTGTCCACCCCGGCGCCAAACCCACGGGTGAGTTCCCGGACGATGAAATCGCGCTGAGCCTCCACGCCCTCGTTCGAGTTAATCCACATGCCGGTCTCGGTTACCCAGATCTCCTTCCAATAGACGCCATTCCTGTGCATGGTATCGCGAATCTCGTTCACCTTGTGGGCCATGGTGGGAAACACTTCGGGGTTTATGGGATAGTAATGAAGACTGACGCCATCGAAATACGGCCCAGCCCCCTTTTGCAGTGTCTCTTCGAAAAAACTCCTCACAAATATGTCGTGTGGCTCCCCAAACCCCCAGGCATCATACGCCAGGCCGCCGAAGAAAACCAGTGCATCCGGATCGAGACTTTTGACCTTGGCGTGAAATATGGCCAACTGCTGAGCATATTCGGCGGGATGGAGCCCCCAGCATCCGATGGCCGGGCCATACACGTGGGGCTCTCGGCCATCCGGCTCGTTGATGAACTCCCAGGCGTCCACGACGTCAGCGTATCGAGGCACAAGGACGTCAAGGAAGTTCTCCAACGCCAGCGTGTCGGAGATGGGGCCACAGCTTTCTACAGCCGCCCATTCGGGAGCTCCATACATCACGACCATGGCGCTAAGTTCCAGCTCCCCAAGGCGTTCGAATACCGGGTCGTATTTGTCCCAGGTATACTCTCCAGGGGACGTCTCTATCTCCAGCCAGCCCAAGAACACGCGCACCCAATGCGCTCCCATTTCTTTGGCCACGGGGAGATCGTAGTCCAGCACCTCGGGCATCGTGATCATCCCTCCAAAATCCACGCCCAGTTTAGCCTCTGGCGGGCTGTACTTGTGAACCAGGGGGAGGTACACCATATAGGATTGCGGATTGCAGATTGCGGATTGCGGATTCAAAACGGCGGCCAACGTCACGACACAAAGCGAGAACAGCAGTGTGAGCACCAGTCTTATAGAACGGCACTGATCCTTCATTTGCGCCTCCTTTCAGGTTGGTGGATCGATAGATTGGTCATTGACTTCCCCGATGGGCGAAGGTCTCCTGATCGAGCCCCCTTTCGCCTTCGGTCAGAGACCTCGGCGATCAAAAGAGCCTACTATTGCACCTCATTTACTCCCCACCAGCAACGCCACCCCCTGCCCATACAACTGAAAGGCGTCGTGGGGCCTGGCGTTGTACTCCTCCTCGGTCAACATGGGCCAGGTGGGGGCGGACACGTTGGCCACGATGCCGTCGGCCAGCACCTGGCGCCACACACCCAGCATCGCCGCCTGGCCCGCTGCCGCGTAGACCTCCCTTTCCAACCAGCCCTCCTCCACGCCCCGCCTAAGGGCGTAGCCGATGAGGGCCGAAGCGGAGGTCTCCAGGTAGGTGTCGGGTCGGGTGAGAACGGTGTGCCACAGGCCAGTGGCATCCTGCAGGGGCACGAGACCCGCCACATGCTTCTGCATGATGTCCAGGACCGTCGCGCGTAGGGGATGAGCGGTAGTTATGGCCGACAGAACCTCCACGTCGGCCAGCAGTGCCCAGCCATTGCCCCGCCCCCAGTACACTCGTCCAGCGGGATTGTTGCCGCTTTCCCTTCGACTGGGCTCAGGGCAAGCCTCCCACGCATGATAGTATAACCCATCTGCCGGATTCTGCAAGTGGTAGGCGTGCTGGATCACCTGGGAGATGGCCTCCTCGGCGTAGAGGTCATCACCAGTAACCTGGCTCATCTTCAGCAAAAACGGGACCGCCCCCAGCAGCGTGTCCACCCACACCCTGTTTTCGTCGTGGGTCAATGTGCCTTCGGTGGTGCGCGGGGCCGTGTTCATCAGGTAGTCGGCCACCTGCTCGGCAAAGGCAAGGTACGCTGGCTGTCCGCTGGTCTGGTAGGCGAACAGGGCCGCGTAACCCAGCAGGCCGTCGTTGACGTGGGTGATCTCGGTTTTGGTGGGGAGGCAGACATCCACCCATTGCTGAGCCCAGCGCCAGTATTGGTCATCCTGAGTGGCCTGCCAGGCGTGGATCCAGCCGTAGGCCAGCACGCCCGCTTCCCAATCGCAGTGCCCCGCCAGGTTGTCTGCGCCCCGCTGCGCGATCAACATCAGCGGGCTGGTGAATTCGCGCTTGTAGATATCGAGGGTGCCGCCAATGGGCCCACCAGCATACACCAGCAGCCGTCCGTTGGCAGGCAATCTGGGAGTACCCATCTGCCAGCCTGGCCGTTGCTCCAGGGCGGTCAGTCCCCCTCCCGCCCAATTGATTATGTACACATTCCGCTCGCCGGATCGGTCGGAGACGAATACCACCCCACTGCCATCCGGGATGATGGAGGGATAGCCATCAAAAGCCGGATCGTCCGTCAGGCGGCGCAGATTGGAACCGTCGGCGTCCATCAGATAGATCTCGCTGTTGCCGTCCCGTTCGCTCCGAAATACAATCGTCTTGCCGTCGGCCGACAGGGTCGGGAAGCGATCGGCGGCTGGATGGGTGGTCAGGCGCGTCCACTCGCTGCTGCCGATGGGAGCGGTGTAGATGTCCCAGTTGCCTTCGGCGCGGTTGCTGCTGA
>CAZRSI010000099.1:0-9608 GCA_964602575.1 uncultured Anaerolineae bacterium | reverse complement strand
ATGAATACCTCCAAATCAACCCAGCTCGGCTGTTTCCTTGTTCCCAAACTCTAACAAAACTCTAACATTCCTCTAGTGTTGTTCTAACACAGAGGGGGTAGAATATGAGCGCATACCTTTGGGGGAAGGAGCGGCAGGCATGAAGATGATCTGCGCCAACTGCGGTATCGAGTTCGACTGGGAGCCGACTATCGTAAACGGGAAAACCTACTGCTGCATTGGCTGCAGCGAGGGCGGACCATGCACGTGCGACTACGGTAACCTGCCGCGACCCGATGACCATACAGTATTGGTGTCCATCTCCCAAGAGAGTAGTAAGATAATGCATATAAAGGAGCGTGAACATGGGTAAAATCGTCGGTATTGACTTAGGAACGACAAACTCCGTTATCGCTGTAATGGAAGGCGGCGATGTAACAGTGATACCCACCGCCGAGGGAGGAAGGCTCTGCCCCTCGGTTGTTGCTTTCACCAAGACGGGCGAACGCCTGGTGGGCCAGGTGGCCAAGCGCCAGGCCATCGTTAACCCCGATAACACCATCTTCTCCATCAAGCGACTGATGGGGCGGCGCTACGATGACCCGGAAGTGGAAAAAGCCCGGAAGATTCTGCCTTACCAGATCGTGGAAGGGCCAGCGGGCGATGCTCGCGTCCACATCCCGGTCACGGGCAAGACCTATACGCCCCAGGAAATCTCAGCCATGATCCTCCAGAAGCTAAAGAGGGACGCCGAGGCCTACCTGGGTGAGCCAGTTAAGCAGGCGGTGATTACTGTGCCAGCCTACTTCAACGACTCTCAACGCCAGGCCACCAAAGATGCAGGCAAGATCGCCGGGCTGGAGGTGCTGCGCATTATCAATGAGCCTACCGCTTCGTCCTTGGCCTATGGGCTGGACAAGAAAGAACTGGAGACTATTCTGGTCTTTGACCTCGGTGGCGGTACCTTCGACGTCTCCATCCTAGAGGTGGGCGAGGGGGTAGTGGAAGTCAAGGCCACCAACGGCGATACCTTCCTGGGCGGCGACGACTGGGATCAGCGAATAGTGGATTATATCGCCGATGAGTTCAAGAAAGACCAGGGCATTGATCTGCGAGAGGACCGCCAGGCCCTCCAGCGGCTGAAGGAGGCCGCGGAGAAAGCCAAAATCGAGCTCTCCACCATGACGGAGACAGAGATCAACCTGCCTTTCATCACTGCCGATGCCTCCGGGCCCAAGCACCTTCAAATGAAGCTGACCCGGTCCAAGCTGGAGCAACTCACCGAGGATCTGGTAGATCGCTGTCGTGGCCCCTTCGAGCAAGCTCTGGCCGATGCCGGCCTCCGGCCCAGCGACATTGATGAGGTGGTGCTGGTGGGAGGCGCCACACGCATGCCCATGATCCAGGACCTGGTACGGGAGCTTACCGGAGGCAAGGAGCCCCACAAGGGGGTCAACCCCGATGAGGTGGTGGCAGTGGGCGCCGCATTGCAGGCAGGCGTGCTGGCTGGTGAGGTCAAGGATATACTGCTGCTGGATGTGACGCCCCTGACCTTGGGTGTGGAGACCTTGGGTGGAGTGATGACTCCGCTCATTCCGCGCAACACTACCATCCCCGTGCGGAAGAGTGAGATCTTCTCCACAGCCGAGGACGGCCAAACCGCGGTGGACATCCACGTGTTGCAGGGCGAGCGGCCCATGGCTGCCGACAACATCACCCTGGGGCGCTTCCGGTTAGAGGGCATCCCCCCAGCACCGCGGGGCATCCCACAGATAGAGGTAACATTCGACATTGACGCTAACGGCATCCTGAATGTCACCGCTCAGGATAAGGCCACGGGAAAAGAACAGAAGATCACCATCACCGCGTCCACCAACCTCTCCAAGAGCGAGGTGGAACGCCTGGTAGAGGAAGCGCGCAAGCACGAGACTGAGGACCGACGGCGCCGGGAGCTGGCCGATACCCGCAACATGGCCGATAACCTAGCCTATCAAATGGAAAAGACCCTGCGAGAGATGGGCGATAAGGTCTCGGATGCCGACCGCCAGGCCATCGAGAGCAAGATCGAGGAAGTGCGCCAGGCCATGAAAGGCGATGACGTAGCTCGCATCCGCAGGGCTATGGAGGAGTTAAAGCAGGCCAGCTACGCCTTAGGTCAACAGATGTACGGCCAACCCCAGACCCAGTACCAGCCAGGTAGCGAAGGCGGCCCGGGCACAACCGGCCCCTCAGATGAAGGCGTGGTGGAGGGCGAGTTCCGTGAGATGTAGAACGTAGCGCATATTGCGTAGTACGTAGTGTGTAGAGGTAACAGGACCATGGTCGAGAAAGACGAGAAAACGACACAGATAGCGAGCACCTCCCACCACGACGAGGAGCCTGAGGTTGCACCAGAGGAAGTACCCCAGGAAGAAACCAAGTTGTCGCCAGAAGATGAACTGGAAGCCCTCCGCCAGGAAGTCGCTGAGTACAAGGACAAATATCTTCGGACAGCAGCCGAATTGGAGAATACCAGGAAACGACTGGAACGCCACTACGCCGAGCAAGCCGAAGAGGAAAAGAAGCGCTTTCTGCGCATCTTCCTGACTGTAGCCGACAATCTGGAACGGGCTTTGGCTCACTCTGGCGACAACCTCCGCGAGGGGGTTCAGCTAACTTACCAGGAATTGCATCGCCTGCTGCGCCAGGAGGGCGTGGAGCCTCTGGAAGCGGTAGGCAAACCTTTTGACCCCTATTACCACGAAGCGGTGGCTACAGTGGATGGCAACGACAGTGAGGAAACAGTGGTGGAAGAAAGACAGAAGGGGTATCTCTATCGCGGAGAGCTCCTTCGCCCGGCAAGGGTGAAGGTAGCGATCCCAACCAAGAAAGAAAACAAAGCCAATCAGTAGGAGCTGCTTATGCTGCCATACTTTGTCTTTGATCCAATGTACTTTGTGTTTGCCTTGCCTGCGCTGCTGTTAGCTTTCTATGCACAGTTCAAGGTCCAGACAGCTTACAGAAAGTACCTGAGGATTCGCAACCAACGAGGGCTGACGGGCCTTGAGGCAGCTCGCTACCTGCTCTCAGCCAATGGCCTGGGCCACATTTCAGTGGAGGGGACGCGAGGATACCTCTCTGACCACTATGATCCCCGCAGCAAAACTCTGCGCCTCTCGCCCCAGGTGGCCCACTCCGAATCGGTAGCCGCCCTGGGCATTGTGGCCCACGAGGTGGGGCACGCCGTTCAGGATGCACAGAAATACATTCCTCTGCGCGTGCGTTCAGGCTTGGTGCCAGTGGTCAACTTTGGCTCCTGGCTGGGCCCCATCCTCTTCTTCATTGGCCTGATAATGAACTCCTTCAAGCTCGCTGGGATCGGGATCCTCTTCTTCGCTGGCGCTGCGGTTTTCGCCCTGATCACTTTGCCGGTGGAACTCAACGCCAGCCGGCGAGCCATGCAGATGTTGATGGCCACTGGCTTGGTGGTGAACAGCAGCGAGGCTAAGGGTGTCAAGCAGGTGTTGAATGCTGCGGCACTAACCTACGTGGCAGCCCTGGCTCAGGCCATATCTACCCTTCTGTACTACGCACTCCTGCTGATGGGGTTGTCGCGGGAAGAATCCTAAATCAAATATCAAGCTGGAGGTGACACACTATGCGACGGATGTGGACAATTGCTCTGCTAATTGCACTCGTGTTGCTGAGCAGCCAGATCGCAACGCCGGTATTTGCAGAAGGAGAATCTGAGCAAAATCCCTCCGAAAGTTTGATCATCTTCACGCGCTATCCAGCCCAGGTAACCGAAATCGGTACCACTGTTACGTTCAATCTCACACTCCGCAATAACGGTGCATCTCCGCAAACCGTGCGCCTTGAGATGCAGGAAATCCCCGAGGGCTGGACGGCCACTTTCAGGGGCGGTGGCGATATCATTCACGCGGTTTACGTCGAACCCGAAGAAGACGCCTCGGCCACTCTGAGACTCGAGCCACCAGAGGACGTGGCTGGAGGAACCTACCGTTTTGTGGTGGTAGCTCGTGGCGAGAACAGCGAGGCTACACTGCCCCTCGAACTGACAGTCCAAGAAAAGCTCCCCCCCAAGCTAGATTTCGAGGTAGAGCTGCCCGTTCTCAAAGGTACAACTAACTCAACTTTCAGCTACAACGCCACATTGAAAAACGAGGGCGATGAGGACCTGACCGTCAGCCTGGACGCCAATGCTCCTGAAGGATTCCTGGTGAAGTTCAAGCGTGTAGGCAAGGAGGTCAGCAGCCTGCCCCTTAAGGCAGATGATTCCGAGCGCATCACCATTGAGGCCGAGCCCTACTTGGAGGTGCCGGCTGGTCAGTACCAGATCACCGTAAGGGCCAAAGGCGGTGAAACAGAAGCCTCGCTTACTCTCACCGCTGAGGTGACGGGCCATCCAGAACTATCGGTAACCACTCCGGACGGGCGTCTATCGGGTCAGGCATACGCTGGTCGAGAAACCTCCCTCAAAATCGTCATAAAGAATACCGGCACGGCGCCAGCGCACGGGGTAGAATTAAGTGCGTCGGAACCCTCCGGCTGGTCTGTTGAATTCGATCCGAAGAAAATCGCCGAGATACCCGCTGGCACGCAAGTTGAAGCCACAGCAAAGATACGACCGGCCGAGAAGGCCCTTGCGGGCGACTACATGCTAACGATCCGGGCACGCCCCGAAGGAGGCAGCTCCGAGTCGGCTGAGTTCCGCATCACAGTGCTTACCTCCACCCTCTGGGGTGTGGTAGGCATTGCTCTGATCGCTGTGGCAGTCATCGTTGTGGCTCTGGCGGTTATCCGCTTCGGACGCCGCTAAGGGCGGGAGGCCAAGCACAAGCTGCACAAGTATGCTCCACCTTTTTCTCGCTCGCGCGTGACCTTAGTCCCACGCCTTACAGCCATACCTGACTACTCCAACTAGGGGAGGGTGAGAATGAGTGAGGCAGTGATTGAAACGCAAGACCTGACAAAGCACTACGGCGATTTCGTCGCTGTAGATAACCTGAACCTGACCGTGGAAGAGCGTCAAACTTTCGGCCTGCTGGGTCCTAACGGCTCGGGCAAGACCACCACGATCCTGATGCTACTGGGCTTCACCGAACCAACTGCAGGCAAGGTGCAAGTACTCGGTTTCGACCCCGTGCGTCAACCGTTGAGCGTCAAGGCCCGCGTAGGCTACCTCCCCGAACGGCTGGGTTTTTACGATGAACTGACAGCCCATGAGAATCTGCTCTACATCGCTAAGCTGAACGGGTTGCCTCGAGATGAGGCTAACAAGCGGATAGATACAGCACTCGATAGGATGAACCTGAGCCAGGTGGCTAATAAGAGAGTGGCCACCTTGTCCCGAGGCATGCGTCAGAGGCTTGGTTTGGCGGAGGTCCTGCTCAAGCAACCGCAACTCATCATCATGGATGAGCCCACTCAAGGCCTCGACCCCGAAGCAGCTCATGAATTTCTAAACATCGTTCGCGACCTTAAAGCAGAGGGGATCACCATCCTGTTGGCTTCCCACCTGCTCCACCAAGTACAGGCTGTCTGCGACCGTGTGGGCCTGTTCTACGAGGGGAAAATGGTGCTCGAGGGCACGGTAAAAGAACTGGCTCAGCGTGTGCTGGGCGGTGCATACCGCATTCGTTTGGAAACCGAGAGCGCTGTACCGGGCCTGGAGGAGGCCTTGCGGAAGCTACCGGGTGTGGTAAATGTCTATTGCCAGGATACGAACATCTACGAACTGGAAGCCACAAAAGACCTCCGCCCCGAGGCTGCCAGAGCTGCTATCGAAGCAGGAGGCAGGCTCCTGGCCGTTGATGTCGAAGAGCCAAGCCTGGATGAAGTCTACACTCGATACTTCCAGGAGGTGGAACATGGCACTGCAAGCTAACCAGGCCAGAGTGAAGCGCGCACGGGAGGGCTCACCCTGGACCGGCTTGTGGGCAGTGGTGGGCAAAGAGATGGCCGACCAACTCACGAGCGTGCGTATGCGCATTCTAGAGGTGCTGATTCTGCTCACGGCCTTTGGCACGGTGTACGCTGCGCTGCAGGAATTGCGCGCCACCGTTGGCCGGGACCCATTCGTGTTCCTCAGATTGTTCACCACACCGAGAGATCCGCTTCCGGCATTCGCAGGGTTTCTGGTGTTCCTCGTCCCGCTGATCGCCATCGCCTTGGCTTTCGACGCGATCAACGGCGAGTTCAACCGGCGGACCCTCCCGCGCGTGTTGGCTCAGCCTATCTACCGCGATGCCCTGCTCTTCGGCAAATTTCTGGCGGGATTCTTCACCCTGGCCCTGGTGCTAACCACCATTTGGTTGCTGGTCATGGGATTGGGCCTGCTTCGCCTGGGGGTCCCGCCGAGTGGTGAGGAGGTTGGGCGCAGTTTGTGGTTCTTGCTGGCTACAATCTTCTACGGAGGAATCTGGCTGGCACTGGCTCTTGTGTTCTCCATCGTCTTCCGTCAGCCAGCCACGGCAGCGTTGGCCTCCATTGCCGTCTGGATCTTCTTCACTGTCTTCTGGGAAATGATTGCCAGCCTGCTAGCCCAAGCCATACAACCGGTACGATCCGGGTTCCTAGAGGAAGTGCTGGCACAATCCCAACTGGAGATGGCACTGGCACGAATATCGCCCAACACGCTCTATAGCGAGATCACCCTAGCACTTCTTCACCCCACCGTGCGAGCTCTTGGCTTGGTATTGCCCATCCAACTCCACGGAGCCATCCTGGGCACACCTTTGCCCCTGCAGCAAAGTATGCTTCTCACGTGGCCCCAGATGACGGGCCTTATCGCAGCCACCATCTTGCTGTTCGCTTTAGGCTACACCCTCTTCCAGCGACAAGAAATCCGTCCGTGAGAGTAAAAAGCCTATTTCAAGGCAGGTGAAAGGAAATGACAAACTTCATGGGCACAAGAAAGCGAAATCTGCGTTATATTCTGCTGTCGGCTCTGGTGATCCTGAGCCTGGCCATTGTGAGCTGCAACATCTTCACTTGGCCTAGCGAATTGGCTGGTGAAGTAGAGGAGATGGTAACAAAGGTTATCCCCAAGGTAATGACCGCTGAGGTCGTTGCCGCCCCCACCTCCACCCCGACACCGCAGCCGACACCCAGGCCAGCTCTCAGGCAAGCACCAGGCCTATCGGAAGAAGAGCATCTCCTCACCGCCATTTACGAGCGAGTGAGCCCCTCCGTAGTGCACATCCGGGTGGTAAAGCGGATAAAACTGGAACAGCCCTTCAGCTTCGAATGGCCTGAGATCCCCGGCTTTCCATTCCCGGAGGTCCCACGCCTGCCCGAAGAATACTATCAACCCGGAGAAGGATCGGGATTCATTTGGGACACCAAAGGTCACATCGTGACCAACAACCACGTGGTAGAAGGCGCTGACAAGGTACAGGTGCACTTCTTCGACGGCACCATTGTCGAAGCCGAAGTCATTGGCACGGATCCGGACAGCGATCTTGCCGTCATCAAAGTGGATGCCTCTCGCGAGCTTCTGCGCCCGGTGGAGTTGGGCGATTCCGATAACCTTAAGGTGGGCCAGATGGCCATCGCTATCGGCAACCCCTTTGGCCAAACCTGGACCATGACCAAGGGAATCATCAGCGCTCTGGGGCGCACTTTCCGCCCTGGAGGTAGCCCCTTTGCTATCCCAGAGATGATTCAAACAGACGCAGCCATCAACCCCGGCAACTCCGGTGGGCCGCTGCTGGACTCCCAAGGACGGGTTATCGGCGTCAACACCCTGATTCTCTCCCGTTCTGGCTCCAGCGCCGGGGTGGGGTTCGCGGTACCCATCAACATAGCCAAACAGGTGGTTCCGGTGCTCATCGAGGAAGGCCGCTATGCCTACCCCTGGCTGGGCATCACCGGCATGGACCTCACCCCCGAGCTGGTGGAAGCTATGGACTTGCCTGTGGAACGAGGGGCATTGGTCCTCAAAGTGGTAAAGGAGAGCCCCGCCGACAAAGCCGGCTTGAAAGGCGGCGACCGGATTATCAAGATCGAGGGGCAAGAAGTGTCCATAGGTGGCGATGTCATCATAGCTATTAACGACACCCCCGTTCGCGAGATGGATGACCTAATAGTCTACCTGGTGCGCCATACCAGGCCTGACCAGGTAGTGGAGCTAACCATTATCCGCGATGGTAAAGAGATGCAGGTACAGGTTACGCTGGGTGAGCGGCCAGAGACGATAGAGGAAGAGTGAAAATTGATGAAGAAAGGAGGGAACAATCATGGCTGTCGAAAGATGGAGACCCCATTGGGCTAGAGAGCGGGATCCGTTCCGAGAGATGGAAGAGGAAATGGAGCGCTTCTTTGAGGAATGGCCTTTCCGCTGGCGCCCTTGGACTCGGCGTGCGTTGAGAGCGCGGGAGTGGACGCCACGGGTGGACATGTTCGATCGCCAGGATAGGGTGATCGTGAAAGCCGAGCTGCCTGGCGTAAACAAAGAAGACATAGATGTATCTGTTGCCGGTGGCGTCCTGACTATCAAAGGCGAGCGGAAGCCCGAAGAAGGCGTGAAAGACGAGGATTACTATTGCTGCGAGCGCTATCGAGGCAAGTTCTATCGGGCTATCCAACTGCCAACCGATGTGGACACCGACAAGGTCGAGGCCAACTACAAGAACGGCGTGCTGGAGATCACCCTGCCCAAGGTGCCAGAGGTCACACCGAAGAAAATCAGCGTCTCGGTTAAGTAGGGACGCAACCCAAAAGAGTTTGGCGCAAGATCTACCAATGGCCGAAGGTTTCCTGACCGAACCCTCCCGCCTCGGTCAGAGACCTTCGGCGATCGGGGGTAATCCGAGGCCAAATTCTAACAAAACTCTAATGTCTCTCTAGCGTTGTTCTAACACAACTCGGGTACAATAGGCTTGAATCCACAAGAAGCGAGGAGGTGAGTAGCAATGGCAGACCTGATTCGCTGGGAGCCCTTCCGAGACCTGATCTCCCTGAGGGAAGCGATGGATCGGCTTTTTGAGGAGAGTTTCGTATGGCCTCGTGCCGGTTGGTTGGCTCCTCTGGGACCCGAGACCTTGGCCGTGGACATGTACGAAACCGATGAGGATGTGGTGATTAAAACCTCCGTGCCTGGAGTTAAGCCCGAGGACATTGATATCACCATCACCGGTGATACGCTGACCATCAAGGGCGAGGCCAAGGTTGAGGAGAAAGTTGAGAAAGCCAACTATATCCGCCGGGAGCGTCGCTACGGAGCTTTCTCCCGCTCGCTGACCCTACCGACCAGCGTAGTGGCAGAGAAAGCCAAGGCCGAGTTCGAGAACGGTGTCCTCACCTTGACCCTCCCTAAGGCGGAAGAGGTTAAGCCCAAGACGATCAAGGTGAAAGCTAAATAATTGAGCAATGAACCAATGACCAAATCCCAACTGCTTCTATCGTTGGGATTTGGTCATTGGAATTTCGGTAGATCATAATTGCTCAAGGCGGGTTGCCAAATCCGCCGCTAACCCGCTGGATCTGGCGATTCAACCGAATTTAGTTATTCTGAAATACTTTAGGAGGTGCTGACATGGCAGAAATGAAACTAAGACCTCTAGGTGACCGCCTGATTGTGGAGCCCATTGAAAGAGAAGAAGTGACCCCAAGCGGCATCGTGTTGC
>CAZRSI010000098.1:0-9825 GCA_964602575.1 uncultured Anaerolineae bacterium | reverse complement strand
TCATCCAAGGGAGAGCTCACAGCGTGCAGGGAACCAACGTCACCCTGCGCCAGGCGGGTGCTCAATCCATCACCGCCGACAAGCTGGTCGTGCGTCAGGGAGGGGTCGTGCAGGCAAAGGCGGACCACATAGAAATGCTAGGAGGAGGCATCGCTTTGGCCCAGACGCAGACGGCCAACCTCACCGCCTCGGAGGTAGGCGCTATCCTCTCCGAAGGCAACGTTACAATGGAGCAAGCCGGAGCACAGTTGCTGCTGGCTCAAGGCGATGTGACGATGGAACGTAGTGGGGCAGTGTTCATAGCCGCCAATAATGTAAAAGCCGAGAACGGCGGTACAATGTTTCTGCTGGCCAGAGAAGTGGAGGGGCCCATCAACACCGCCTTTGGCCCACGCGAATCGGTCATCTTTGGGGTGGTGGCGGGGCTGGTGGCGGGATTGGTGACGCTGCTGGCCAAACTGGCGCGGCGAAAGTAAGCGCCTATAGGCAATTAAGGGAATGAGGAAGAATGGCCAGGAAGAGAAAAAAGCTATCTCGTAAAGAACGTAAGCGCCGACGCCGTGAGGCAATAGAACGCAAAAGGAGAGAGCGGGGCTGGAAGCTTCAGCAAGCACCTTGGGCTTGGCATCAGGAGTATGAACTGGTTACAGACATGCTACCCCTTTTCCCCATCACTACCGATACTTCTGCTTCGGACGCCTTGGGCATGGAACAGATCTTGATGACCTTGGCGGAAAGTGGATACATGGCTGACGAGCCTGAGTTCGAGGAGATGATCGTTGACCCCATGCTTTGTTTGGAGAAGTTCGCCGATGTGGTGCAGAAATTGGACATAGAGCCCGAATCATTGGGTGAGCTCTCTGACGAAGACCTTGCAGACGCTAGGATGGACATTCTGGTAGAGGTCACGCAACGGCTTCTGACTGACGAGCTTCGCCAAGACATCCTCAACGGGCTAAACGAGCTGCGGCTACGTCTGAAACGCACCGGTGAGCGCGAAGAAGCAGCCAAAGCCGCTGCCTTGCAGTTGCTTCTGGGGGGAGATGCAAGCCAAGAGCTCTGGTCTCTGACCGGTTTGGTACAAGCCATCTTTGCCCGAAGCATTTATGTTGGACTTGAGTTAATGCAAGCGTCCATGGAAGTTATGGGGACGGAAATCTCCGATAAGGACAGTGTCTCCCTGGTGGAGAGGATCACCCGACCTGAAGCGATTCAGAAAGCGGATGCGTTGCTCAAGAAGATTCCCGGCTTGGGCAGATTTTTGGAAAAACAAGCCGACAGGATTTGGGAGGAAGGTTTAGAGGCCCTATTAAAGGGCGAGTTATACCTCGGGCTGTTCTCGGAGGAAGAACTGCTGGCGGGCTTTGACATATTGCAGGCAGTATTCAAGGACAAGATCACTAAGAGAATGGCGACTCCCGACTTTACTCCTTTGGAAATGACCGAAGACCGTGCAAAAGCTGTTATCTTGCAGGTAGATGATTACATCACCGAGCTAATGACCCCAAAACGACTTGAGCTGTTGCGAGGGAGCCTGAATGCCGCGCTGAGAGATTCGACTTACAAAAAGTGGTCGCCCTTCTTGTATATGCTGGTACAGCTCATGGCGGAAGAAGACGCAGTGGAGACGAAGAAACCCTTTCTTATCACCTTATTCCTAGGCGAGATGCACGCTGTTATCCAGATACTTCAACAAGAAGACGACCTGAATTGGGGAGATGGAGATGGACTTACCAGTTGTGCTGGCTGTGACTACGAAAACACACAAGGAGGAGGATAGTCCATGATCGCCAAACGGGCCCAAGAGATCAAACCCTTCATTGTCATGGATGTCCTGGAAAGAGCCCACGCTATGGAACAGGCAGGCATAAACATCATCCATCTGGAGGTGGGCGAGCCCGATTTCGACGTTCCCCAGTGTGTCAAAGAGGCTGCCCGCAGGGCCCTTGAGCAGGGATACACCCACTACACTCACAGCATGGGCAACCTGAAACTCAGGGAAGCCATTTGTCAGCACTACTTCGAGAAGTACCAGGTAACGGTGCATCCAGACCAGGTCATCGTCACCTCGGGAACCTCCCCCGCCATGCTGTTGCTCTTTTCAGCGCTTCTGGAACGGGGCGACGAGGTGATCCTCTCCGATCCCCACTACGCCTGCTACCCCAACATTATCAGCTTCGTCGAGGGGTTCCCTGTGACCGTGCCGGTGTACGAAGAAGACGGGTTTCAATATCGGCCAGAGGCTATCAAGGAAAAAATCACCCCTCAAACCAAGGCTATTTTCATTAACTCTCCCTCCAATCCGACAGGCAACCTGCTGTCCGAGAGCCGCATGAGGGCTATCGCCGAGTTCTCGCCCTACATTGTTTCCGATGAGATCTACCACGGTTTGGTATATGAAGGCCGTGAACACTCTATCCTTGAATTCACAGATAGGGCCTTCGTCGTCAACGGATTCTCAAAGTTATACGCCATGACCGGACTGCGGCTAGGCTACCTTATCGCACCCAAGGAATTCGTGCGGCCAATTCAGAAAATGCAGCAGAATTTCTTTATCTCCGCCAATTCCATCGTTCAACTCGCCGGGGTCGCTGCCCTGGAAAACGCGGCTGAAGACGTAGCCCGCATGAAGAGAATCTACAACGAGCGGAGGCAGTACATGGTCAAGCGCCTCAAGGAATTAGGCTTTGGCATCACGGTTGAACCCACAGGCGCTTTCTACGTATTCGCCAACGCCAAGCATATCTCGCCAAACTCATACAAGCTCGCTTTCGACATTCTAGAAAAGGCCCACGTGGGAGTGGCCCCCGGAATTGATTTCGGACAGAACGGCGAGGGATACCTTCGTTTCTCATACGCTAACTCGATGGAAAATATCGCTGAAGGCTTGGACAGGCTAGAGCATTACTTAAATTCTCATGGAGGTAAACAATGAACCCTATTCGCGTCGTACAATTTGGCCTCGGCCCCATTGGCCAGAGCTGCATCAAAGCACTGTTGCAGAAGCCCGGCCTGGAGCTCATCGGTGGCATTGACATAGATCCCCAGAAAGCGGGCAAAGACATCGGGGACATCTGCGGCTTGAACAAACCATTGGGCATACCAGTGCGCGACGATGGAGCGGCGGCCCTCGCCGAATGGCGGCCCCAAGTTGTGCTGCACACCACCCAGTCGTTCCTGGACCGCATCGAGGATCAACTGACGATGATTATCCGAGCCGGCGCCCATGTGGTCTCCTCCAGCGAGGAGCTATTCTATCCCTTCCACCGCGATCCAGGGTTCTGTGAGCGCATAGACACCCTGGCCAAGCAACATGGAGTGGCTGTCATTGGCACGGGTGTTAATCCGGGCTTCGCCATGGACATCCTGCCACTGTGTCTCACCGGCATCTGCACCGACGTCCAAAAAATCATCGTCACCCGTGTGGTGGACAGTGCCCAGCGTCGCTTGCCGCTGCAAAAGAAAACCGGCGCTGGCCTCTCTCGGCAGGAATTCGAGGAAAAGATGAACACCGGCAGATTCGGCCACATCGGCCTGCGCGAATCCGCCCTGGCAGTGATAGACACCCTCGGCTGGCCCGTGGATGAGATCGTGGAGAGTGTCGAGCCCGTGATAGCCGAGAGAAAAATGACCACGCAATTCCTCACCATAGAACCAGGGCAAGTTGCAGGGATGCGCCAGATTCTGCGCGTGAAGAGCGAAGGCCAGGAACGCCTGGTGCTTAATTTGGAGGTCTCCATTGGCGCCAAAGAGCCCCACGATAGCATAGAGATCATCGGCGAGCCACCGTTCTCCATGCGCATAGATGGCGGCATCTTCGGACGCACAGCCACCATTGGCGCCCTGATCAACACCATCCCCAAGATCATCGCCGCCCCGCCCGGCCTGCGAACGATGATGGAATTGCCGGCGCCGTACGCATTTCTAGCCTAGCACTCTGTCGCATGGCTACGCAACCATCACAAACATTGAAAACTCTCTGGTGGGCAACCTTCTGGGTGTCATTCCCCTTTGGCATCCTATCCTTTGTGTTGCCCATCTACGGCAAGGAGTTGGGCGCCACGGCGATGGAGGTGGGCGGATTTTTCTCCGCCACTTCCATCGTACCATTGGTGGTACGGCCCTTCCTGGGCCGGGCGCTGGACCGCTGGGGGCGACGGCCTTTCTTGCTGTTGGGATTGCTGAGCTATGCCGTGGCCATGGTTATCTTTTGCCTATCCGATACGATTTCTCTATTGACCGTCGCTCGCCTCGTGCAGGGGATGGGCATGGCTTTCCTCTGGATATCGGCCTACACCATCGTGGCCGATGTGGCCAAAGACACAGGACGCGGACATGATTTCGGCACCATTGACGAGGCCACTAGCCGGGGAGCGATCATCGGCACCGTGGCAGGGCTCTTCCTCTGGTCTGTGCTGAACAGCGCTGGAGTGGACAGAAGGGATACCTGGTTCTGGCTCTTCGCCGTCTACACCGGGCCTGCGCTATTGGCGCTGTGGAGCGGGTGGCGGGGCGTGCCGGAGACCCGTCCGCAGACGGCTGCCCATCCCATCGAGAGCCGTTCTATCTCTGGCCAACTGCTGGCGCTGATGGGCATTGTCCTCGTCACTGGCGCCTCGACGGCCATGGTCTGGCCGCTGCTGATGGTCTTCCTCCAGGACGCGCTGAAGGCCGACGTGACAGCCCTGGTGTTGGCCTATCTGCCGGCCGCGCTGATCAACGCCTTATTGCCCTCGCACATGGGCCGCATCGCCGACCGCCTGGGACGCAAGGGGCCGATGATCGCCGGGCTGATCGTGGGGGCGGCAGCCTCCGCGCTGATCCCACACCTGCGGAGCATCGTCTCCCTGACCATCCTGTGGGCAGTGGAATCGCTAGGCTACACAGCCTCAATGCCAGCGGAGCGCGCTTTCGTAGCCGATATCGCAGGCGAGGACACTCGCGGCACCAGCTATGGGCTCTACACCTTCGCTTACTTCCTGGGATCAGCCTTGGGGCCGCTGGCGGGCGGCTGGCTGTACGATAACCGAGGACACGCCACACCCTTTTACCTCAACGCCGCTGTGTTGGTAGTGGGCGCGTTACTGGTGGCCACCGTGTTGCGCGAATCGCGGCAGCGCAGGGCTACCCCAACGGAGGTATCTTCATGAACGCCTGGCAGCGAGTGCTGACCGCACTCGACGGCGGCGAACCCAATCCAGGCAGCCAGGGCCATCAAGCCCGATCTCCGCATCCTCTACCATAGCGACGGGTATTTCGAGCCCATCGTGGGCGACTTGATGGAGATCGGCGTGAACGCTATCAACCCACTGCAGCCAGATCACATGGATGCATCCCGTATCCGCCAGCGTTTCGGTCCCCAACTGGCCCTATGGGGTACGGTAGGCTATCATACCACCTTCAGCTTCGCCAAGCCGGACGATATCCGCAGAGAGGTCAAGCACTGCATCGACACCCTGGGCCGGGCTGGGCTCATCCTTTGCCCTGCCTACGACATTGACGAGCCTGACATCCCCTGGGAGAACATCGCCGCTTTCCTGGAAGCCGTCAGGACATACGGCGGCTGATTCGCCCTCGCAGGGGGAGCCTGCCTCTATGACGGATAAAATTACACCAAAGGAGAAAATCTGTGGAACTAATCGGAAACCTGATCGAGTTCGCCCTACATCTCGACAAGTACCTGAACGTGATTATCCAGACTTACGGGGTCTGGACATATCTATTGCTGTTTATAGTGATCTTCATAGAGACGGGCCTGGTAGTGACCCCTTTCCTTCCTGGTGACTCCCTGCTTTTCGCTGCGGGCACCTTTGCCGCCCTGGGCTCTCTGAACATAGGACTGCTATTCGTTCTCCTCAGCGGTGCGGCCATTGCAGGAGATACGGTCAACTACTGGATCGGGCATTTCGTGGGCCCGAAAGTGTTCAGCAAAGAGGATGTGCGCTTTCTGAACAAGGAATACCTGAACCGCACCCACCGTTTCTACGAAAAGCACGGCGGGAAGACCATCTTTCTGGCCCGGTTCATCCCCATCATCCGAACCTTTGCACCTTTTGTGGCCGGTATCGGGAGGATGACTTACTGGCGCTTCATCAGTTATAACGCTATTGGCGGCTTGGTCTGGCCTGCTATCTTTCTCTTCGGAGGCTACTATTTCGGCAACATCCCCGCCGTCAAACGCAATTTCACCCTCGTCATCCTGGCCATCATTTTCATCTCTGTTCTACCCATGGCCATCGAGTTCGTGAACCATCGCCTTCGAGCCCCCACAGGAAACGGCAGCTCTGCACGCAATTGTGATCAGTAGAGACAGTGGGTTTTTGTCCCAGGGATAAATTCAATCCTGGCTTCGGCTCACGGCGGACCTTAGTCCACCGCTTGAATGACCCTGCAGAGAGCCACTGTAGCGCTGGGCTAAGTACACTGATGCATAGATTCGTTCCGAGTTTCCCGTTCGCCACACCGCCCGGAGCTTCAGCCCCGCGCTGGCGCCGAGCAAACTCGGAACGAACTTCCGGAAGGCTGTACTTAGGAAATGAGTAACATCTGAGATTAGCTTTTTTTTGCCTCCAGTAGTATAATAAGTTTATAGAGCACATAGCCTTTTGGCCCCACTGGAGGGGCGAGTTTGCAAGGAGGTGTGTGACTATGTCCGGACATTCCAAATGGTCAACGATTAAGCGCAAGAAGGCAGCGGAGGACGTCAAGCGAGGCAAGCTATTCACCAAGCTGGGGCGTGAGATCACCATAGCGGCTCGCGAGGGTGGCGACCCCGAGACCAACTTCAAGCTGCGGCTAGCTGTCGAGAAGGCCAAAGCTGCCAATATGCCCAAGGAGAACATCGAACGAGCTATCCGACGGGGCACGGGCGCTGAAAAGGGCGCGGAGCTCGAGGAGGTCTATTACGAAGGCTACGGGCCCCATGGGGTAGCACTGCTGGTCCAAGTGCTGACGGATAATCGCAACCGGGCGGTGTCCGATGTCCGTCGCACTTTCAGCCGCCACGGTGGCAGTTTAGGTGAGACGGGCTGTGTAGCCTGGCTCTTCGAATCTAAAGGTTACATCACTATCTCTCCTAATGATTCCGATCCGGAGGAACTGGCGTTGCTAGCCATAGATGCGGGAGCCGATGACGTCACCGTTTCCGACGATCTGGTAGAGGTCTACACCCGAGCTAGCGACTTCCAAAAGGTGAAAGAGGCTTTGGAGAGCAACGGAGTCACCCTCAACTCGGCAGAGCTCTCCATGGTTCCCAAGAGCCTGATGGAACTGGATGAGCAGGACACCATGAAGGCCATGACCCTCATTGACGCCTTGGAGGAACTGGAGGACGTCCAACAGGTCTATTCTAACCTGAACATCACCGATGAGATCATGGCCAAATACGAATCGGCCAAATAAGGGATGGGTCAGGTGGTCGGTGAGCGAAAACGAGAGTCTGGTTCTGGGAATTGACCCTGGCACGGCAATCACCGGCTACGGCCTGGTACGGGCTGAGGGCGATAATTTGAGATTAGTGGACTACGGAGCCATCGTCACGTCTTCGGATAAATCCCTGCCCCAACGCTTGCAGAGGATCTACCGCCAGCTTACAGCTATTATCCAGGAGCGACAACCATCGTCGGCAGCGGTAGAAAAGCTCTTCTTCAGTCGCAACGTTCGCACCGCTCTGAGCGTGGGCCAGGCACGAGGGGTGGCCTTGTTGGCTATGGCTAACGCCGAAATTCCAGTCCACGAGTACACCCCTCTGGAGGTTAAGCAGGCAGTGGTAGGCTACGGACGGGCCACCAAGGAGCAGGTGCAGGAAATGGTCAAGATGCTCCTGGGTCTGGATAGCGTGCCCCAACCCGATGATGCCGCCGATGCCATCGCCGTGGCCATCTGCCACATCCATTCCATCAAAGTGAAGAGCCTCTCTTTAGAAGCCGAGAAGAGCTGGGGGAGATGATCGCCAACTTGAAGGGGAGGGTCGAGGCCATAGGGAAGGACTACGTCGTCGTTGATGTAGGCGGGATCGGCTTCAAGGTCCACGTGCCGACCTCGTTCCTGGAAACCGTGGAAGGACTGGGCCGCCAGGTGGAGCTCTTCACCCACCTTCACGTGCGGGAGAACGAGCTAACCCTCTATGGCTGTCGCAGCGAGGACGAGCTAGCCCTTTTCGAGCTCCTCCTGAGCGTCTCGGGCGTCGGGCCCAAAGTGGCTTTGGCCATGCTATCCACCATGTCGCCGGATTCGCTGCGCCTGGCTATCGCGCAGGGGAATGCCGAGGTGCTGGCCAGGGTGCCGGGCATCGGCCCCAAGATGGCCAAGAAGATTGTCTTTCATCTCAAGGATAAGGTTGCAGTGGAAGTCAGCCCTGAGGCTGTACCCTTTCTCACCGAGGCCGATGCCGAGGTCATCGCCGCCCTTACCAGCCTGGGCTACAGCGTGGTGGAGGCCCAGGCCGCCCTCCAGTCCCTGCCTGCTGAAGAGATGCCCATAGAGGAGAGGGTAAGGTTGGCGCTGGCCTATTTCGCCAAGGGATAGTTGCTAAAGAGGAAAAAGCCGTGCGCCAACGCTGGCACACGGCTAAGTTGAAAGAGATCTAACTCATTTCCCCACGCAGAACTCACTGAAGATGACCTCTAACAGATCCCCGGTGACCGTCTCACCGGTTATCTCCCCCAAAGCATTCGCCGCCGATGTTAAGTCAATAGCCACAAAGTCGGCGGGCATCCCGCGAGCGTGAGCCTGCTGAGCGCCGGTCACGTGATCCAAGGCCCGCTTAAGGATGCTTTTATGTCGAGGACTGGAGACCAGGGGTTCGTCGGAAGCCAACACCTGGCCGGAGAAAACGACCTCCACTATCGTCTCCTTTAGCTCCTCCAACCCTTCCCCTGTCAAAGCCGATATCTCCACTCGCGGCGCTTCAGGTAGAATATCGAAGTCAGCGGCTGCTCGCGGCAGATCTATCTTGTTGATCACCAGGATGGTGGTCTTGTTCCCGGTTAGGTCAGCGATCTGGCGATCGGCCTCGGTGAGAGGCTCGCTGCCATCCACCACCAGCAGGGCCAGGTCGGCCTGGGCCAGGGCCTTACGGCTGCGCTCGATGCCCAACCGCTCGATGAAGTCCTCTGTCTCGGCCACAATACCCGCGGTGTCCACCAAGACCAAGGGGATGCCTTGCAGGTTGAGGGTTTCCTCCAATGTATCGCGGGTGGTGCCGGGGA
Source organism: uncultured Anaerolineae bacterium (assembly GCA_964602575.1). GTDB lineage: Bacteria > Chloroflexota > Anaerolineae > VGOG01 > VGOG01 > CAZRSI01. Next base: position 616 of record CAZRSI010000098.1, on the reverse strand, counting down.
TAGGGGTGACGATGGCCCGGCTGGTGCGCAACAGGGCGTTGAGCAGAGACGATTTGCCCACGTTGGGCTTGCCGACGATGGCCGTGCGGATCCCCTGGCGGTAGATGATCCCCCGGTCAGCCTGGGCCAGCAACTTGTCCAACTGCTGGCTCACCTCCTCCAGATCGGGAGCAATGTCGCGCTCCGGGATCTCGTCCTCCTCGAAATCAATGGTCGCCTCTAGATAGGCCAAAACGTCTATGAGCTTTGCACGCAGGGCCCGAACCTGGTCGGAGAGACGCCCCTCCAACTGACCCACGGCTACCCTGAGCCCAGCCTCGGTCTTAGCTCGCACGATATCCAGCACCGCCTCAGCCTGGGCCAGGTCAATCCTGCCGTTGATGAAAGCTCGCAGGGTAAACTCGCCGGGGGAGGCCAGCCGCGCTCCCTGCCGCAGGCAGAGCTCCAGAATGCGGCGCAGGGGAGCGATGCCGCCGTGACAGTTGATTTCCACCACGTCCTCCCGCGTATAGGTGCGGGGAGCCTTCATGTAGGACACCAGCACCTCATCAACCACCTCCACGGTTTCAGGGTCAATGATGTGGCCGTAATGGAGATGATAAGGTTGCAAGTTGCA
>CAZRSI010000097.1:0-9951 GCA_964602575.1 uncultured Anaerolineae bacterium | reverse complement strand
TGGCCAGGATACGCACTCTCCCCCCTGGCTCCAGCATCAGCTACGGACGCACTTATACGACCACCCGATCCACCACCGTAGCCCTGGTGCCCATTGGCTTTGGAGATGGTCTCAGCCGAAGGTTGTCGAACAAGGGATCAGTCCTCATCCGAGGGAAGCGGGCCCCCATCGTGGGCCGGGTTTGCATGGATCAATGCATCGTGGACGTGAGCGGCGTCCCAGAGGTACAACAGGATGATGAAGTAGTCCTCCTTGGCCGACAGAACGGAGCAGAGATCACCGCCGAAGAGTTCGCCTCGCTCATGGATAGCATTAATTATGTGGTACTGGCAGGCGTTTCCGCTCGCGTACCGCGGGTGTATCTCAAGGGCGGCGAGGTCGTCGAAGTGCAAACGTTGTCGGGCGAAAGATAGGTAGGAGCTTAGGATTAAAATGCCAGCGAGGTCGTCTCCAATCCATGTTAATTCATGGGGACGACCTCGTTTTTATGAAGTGATTGTTGACTACATTACATGACATGAAAGGAGGCCATATCCGTGTTGACCAAGAGTCTATCTCGCGTGTCTATTGCCCACTTACCTACCCCCTTGGAGGAAATGCCCCGCCTGAGCGAGGTCTTGGGTGGGCCGCGGCTACTGGTCAAGCGGGACGATCAGACCGGCCTGGCCACTGGTGGCAACAAAGCTCGCAAACTGGAGTTTCTGGTGGCCGATGCTCAGAGCAAAGGAGCTGATACCCTTATCACCGCGGGCGCGGTCCAGTCTAACCATGTCCGCCAAACAGCCGCTGCTGCCGCCAAATTTGGCCTGCGCTGTTGCTTGGTTCTGGGCGGAGAGTGCCCCGTCCACTGGAATGGCAACTTGCTCTTGGACCAACTCCTGGGAGCAGAGATCCATTGGGCCGGTAAGCGAGATCGTTCACAAGTGATGGAGGAAATAGCCGAGGAAGAGAGGCGAGCTGGCCGCAATCCTTACATCATACCTATTGGTGGCTTCAGCATTATGGGCGCAGCGGGATACGTGGCGGCCATGGAGGAATTGATGAAGCAACTAGCGGAACGAGACCTACAAGTGGATCGGATAGTGCTTCCTACAGGGTCTGGTGGCACCCAGACAGGTATGATCGTGGGAGCCCAGGCTCTGGGATTTACCGGCCGAATCGAGGGCATCAGCGTGAGCAGGACCGAAGAGGCGCTAAAGCCCAGAATGGAAGAATTGATTGGGAAGACAGCGGCGTGTCTAGGACTTGACCTCTCTCTTGCCAGCAAAGACATCATCGTCCACGATGAGTACCTTGGCGAGGGTTACGCCAAGATGGGTCCACCGGAGCGGGAGGCCATTCGACTCACAGCCAGCACCGAGGGCTTGCTGGTAGATCCTGTTTATACCGGGCGGGCCATGGCTGGCCTGATAGACCTGATCAGAAAAGATGTTTTCGGCAAAGATGAGACTGTTCTCTTCTGGCACACTGGCGGCATTCCGGCTCTCTTTGACTACGCCGAAGAGCTAGCGAAGCTCCGCTAGGTATAGTGGTAGGGGGCAAATGACACAACATTAGTCCGCCGTCCTCGGCACACAGGAACCTAGCTTCGGTACTTAGCCTATTTTCCGCAGTTTTGTAAGGAGAAAAGAAAGAGAGGTTTCGCAATGCGCTTGATGGATATACTACAAGGGGTACAACCATCGCTGGGGTGTACGGAGCCGGCAGCCATCGCTCTGGCGACAGCTCTGGCCAGGGAAGCCGTGGGAGGGATGGTGAAAAAGGTGACCGTCTTTTGCGATGCCAATGTGTTCAAAAACGCCCTCCGGGTGAACATTCCTGGCCTTGGGGAGGTGAAAGGGGCCTTGATGGCTGCGGGCCTTGGCGCTTTGGCAGGGGATCCCCAGTTGCGCCTGGAAATCTTGCGTGGGGTCACCTCTGAGGATGTGCTCGCTGCGAGGGAGCTAGCGAACAGGGGTCTGATTAATATCTCCATTGGAAAGAGAGAGCAGCCTGGACTCTACATCGAAGCACTGGTAGAAACGGATCATGGCTCTGGAAGGGTAATCATCGAGAATACTCACACCAACGTTATAGCGGTGGTAGCCAACGGTCAGCCACAACCTCTGCCCAGTTGGGTGGGAACTGGCGACAAGAGTGGAGCGAAGGGCGCCGAGGCCATCCTCAAGGAGATGACTCTGAGGGAAGTAGTGAAATTAGCGGATAACATAACATCCGAGGAAAAGGCATATTTACTGAAGGGTGTAAGGATGAACGAGGCCGCCGGTCGTGAAGGGCTGGCCAAGAAGGCGGGCCTGGGGGTCGGAGCAGGCCTGGCGGAACTGGTGAAAAAGGGGCTTTTGGCCGATGACCTGGCCAGCCAGGCCGAGGTGCTTGCAGCATCGGCGGCAGATGCTAGAATGTCGGGCATGATGGTGCCTGTAATGACCAGCGGCTACAGTGGGAACCAGGGGATAGTAGCTACAATACCTGTCGCAGTGGTAGCCAAGGGGTTAGGGGCTGGGGAGGAGAAGCTGGCGAGGGCAGTAGCCACAAGTCACTTGATCGTGGCTTACATTAAGGCACACGTAGGCAATCTTTCGGCGTTATGTGGTGCCTACGTAGCAGGGGGAATTGGCGCAGCAGCGGGCGTAGTACGACTGTTGGGGGGAGAGGTGGCGGATATAGAGCGGGTGATGAACATCATGGTGGGTAACCTGACTGGAGTGATCTGCGATGGGGCCAAGCCGGGGTGTGCACTCAAGGTTGGGACAGGAGCGGGCGTGGCAGTGAAGTCTGCGATGCTGGCTATGCAGGGTGTGCAGATACCTGAAGGTGAGGGTATAGTGGGAGGAACCGCTGAAAGCACAGTGCGTAATCTAGGGTTGCTGGCGAATCCTGGCATGGTGCAAACAGACAAGCAAATACTGCAAATCATGTTGAAAAGCGATCCCAGTTTAGCCCACGCTTGAGGAAGTGGGATAAAGATGCTAGTGTGGAACACGACTACGAACACGATGGACGGTGGTCACTCCCGGTACCGATCGCGCCGTCCTCTTGACTTTTTCGCCATAATGTGACAAAAGAGCCATGTAGTTCATTAAACTCAAGGAGGAGAGAAATGCAACACACGGCAAGCAAGATATGGATGATCTTTGGTATCCTTCTCCTGCTGGTCACGACGGTGGTGATTAGCGGAGGATTCTTCCTCATCAGGCGTAACTTCCCAGCCATAAATGGCACAATCAATGTGGCAGGACTCCAGGCCCCGGTGGAGATCTACCGCGACAGTTGGGGCATTCCTCATATCTACGCCTCCAACTCCCACGACCTGTTCTTCGCCCAGGGCTACGTCCACGCCCAGGATCGCTTCTGGCAAATGGAATTCTGGCGGCGCATTGGCTCCGGGCGGCTGTCGGAGGTTCTGGGGAAAACCACCTTGGAGCAGGATCGCTTCATCCGCACCATCGGTTGGCATCGCACCGCCGCCCAGGAATGGGAGCAACTGGATGATGAGGTGCGGGCGGTGTTGGAGGCCTATGCCGAGGGAGTCAATGCCTACATCTCCACCCGCCGCGGCCGTCTGGGTTTGGAATTCACCATCCTGGGCCTCACCGGCGTCAAGTTCGAGCCAGAACCGTGGAGCCCTCTTAACACCCTCACCTGGGCCAAGGTGATGGCCTGGGACCTGGGGGGCAACATGGACGACGAGTTGCTCCGCGCCCACATCGCCGCCCGGCTGGGTACCCCTGCCGTCAGTGTGCTGGTGCCGCCCTACCCGGACGACTACCCAGTCATCGTCCCCCACCCTCTGACAGGGGCAACGCTAGGCACGCTGCCTGAAGCCGCCTTTGACCTCCATCCCCTGGGGATGGGGGATGACATCGGCAGCAACAACTGGGTCATCGCCGGCAGCCGTACTGAGACGGGGATGCCCCTGCTGGCCAACGATCCCCACCTGGGCATCCAGATGCCCTCCATCTGGTATGAGATTGGTCTCCATTGCGACCCTGTGGGGCCGGATTGCCCCTACAACGTGGTGGGGGCCTCTTTCGCCAGCAGCCCCGGCGTCATCATCGGCCACAACGACCACATCGCCTGGGGGGTCACCAACCTGGGGCCGGATGTGCAGGACCTATTTATCGAGCGGGTCAACCCGGAGAACCCCAACCAGTACGAGTACCAGGGCCGGTGGCTGGACATGGAGATCGTCCGCGAGGAGATCAAGGTCGCCGGGGAGGAGGAGCCGGTGGTGGTAAATGTCCGCCTCACCCGACACGGCCCCATCATCAACGACGTGGCCGGCGGCACGGAGGAGGACTGGACCTTCGGCTGGCAACCGCTAGCCCTCTCCTGGACCGCCCTCCAGCCGGGCACGCTGGTGCGCAGCATCCTCCTTCTGAATCGGGCCAGCAACTGGGAGGAGTTCCGTGAGGCGCTGGGTTACTGGGACGTGCCCAGCCAGAACTTTGTCTACGCCGACGTAGAGGGGAACATCGGCTACCAGGCCCCGGGGCGCATCCCCATCCGCGCCAAGGGCAACGGCTCGACGCCGGTGCCCGGCTGGACTGGCGAGTATGAATGGGTGGGCTACATTCCCTTCGATGAGCTGCCCCGCGCCTTCAACCCGCCCGAGGGATACATCGTTACCGCCAACAACGCCGTGGTGAAGCCGGATTATCCCTACTTTCTCTCGATGGACTGGGCCCCTGGCTTCCGGGCGCGACGCATCGTGGAACTGATCGAGGCGGACCCCTCTCTTTCCCTGAACGACATACAGGCCATCCAGGGAGACAACAGCCCCATCTATGCCCAGGACGTCCTGCCCTACCTTCGGACCCTTTCCAGCAATGACGCCCGGCTGGCAGACGCGCTAGACCTGCTGCGGACCTGGGACGGGCGAGCGGTGCGGGACAGCGTGGGGGCCGCTCTCTTCGAGGCCTTTCGCCTGCACCTGATAGGCCTGACCTTCGGCGATGAGCTGGGAGAGCAACTCTTGCGCCGGGCGCGAGGCATGGCGGGGGTTGCATTGCTGGACCTCCTGGCCGATGAGGCATCCCCGTGGTTCGACGATGTGAGCACTCCTCAGGTGGAGACACGGGATGAGATTCTGTTGAAAGCGTTGGAGGAGGCAGTAGATGAACTGACCGAGAAGCTGGGGCGGAACATGGCTCGCTGGCGCTGGGGTGACCTACACACCGCCACCTTTGAGAACCAGAGCCTGGGGCAATCCGGCATCGGCCTCATTGAGGCCATCTTCAACCGGGGGCCAGTTTCGGTGGACGGCACCCTGGCCACGGTCAATAACACTGGCTACAATCTCAATGAGCCCTACGTGGTGAGCGTTGCTTCCTCCTACCGCCAGATCATTGACCTGAGGGACTTCACCCACTCGGTCTCGATGCACACCACCGGCCAATCGGGCCACCCCTATCACCCTCACTACGATGACATGATTGATCCCTGGCGGAACATCGAGTACCATCCCATGCTGTGGGAGCGAACCGACGTGAAAGCAGACGCGGAGGCTGTGCTGGTGCTGAAACCATAAAGGTTATGCTCTGAATCGCCGAAGGTCTCCAGGCCGAGGCGAGAAGGAGGCCTTCGGCCATTGCAGGGTGTTGAAGAAGCCCTCTGCTCTCATGAGAGGAGAGGGCTTCTTGATTGGTTATGCTCCTCGTTATCTGATTGTCACCTGACCTGCATTCTGGGGTCGAGGGCGTCTCGCAGTCCGTCGCCCAGGAAGTTGATGCTGAGCACGGTGAGCAGGATGAAAAGGCCGGGGAAAATCCACATCCACGGCTCGGTCTCGAGATGGTGGTAAGCCTGATCCAGCATGTTGCCCCAGGTGGCGGTGGGTGGCTGAACGCCCACTCCGAGGAAGCTGACGTAAGCCTCATTCAGGATAGCAGCGGCCACCCCCAATGTAGCCGAGACAGTGATAGGAGCGATGCTATTGGGCAGGATATGGCGGAAAATTATAGAGGTATTCGATGTCCCGATGCAGCGTGCTGCGGTGACGAACTCCTGTTCTTTCAGGGACAGGTAATTGGCGCGCACAATGCGGGCCAAATACATCCAACTTGTAAGGCCGATGACGACGATGATGACGATCACGCTGCCGCTGAAAGATCGGCCCAGGAGTTTGATGGTGGGCACCTTTCCGCTAAAGAGTTTGGATAGGAGTATGAGCAGGAACAATTGAGGGATGTTGAACACAGCCTCGGTGAAGCGCATTAGGATGGCGTCAATGAGGCCACCGTAGTAGCCGGCGATGGAGCCCACCAGCACACCCACGATCAGAGAGACCACGACGGCGCAAATGCCGACGATAATTGAGACCTGGCCACCGTAGATAGTGCGGGCCAGGATGTCACGGCCTGTGCCATCGGTGCCGAAAGGGTGCTCTCTCGAAGGGGGAGAGAGTTTGATTGTCAGATCGTTGCGGTTGGCATACTCTTCGCTATACACCAACGATCCCGCGCTGACATATAGTACGATCAAAATCAACAGGCAGGCCCCAAGCAAGGCCATCTTGTGGCGGCGGAAACGTCGCCAGGCCATCTGGGCAGGGGTCCAGGTTGGTCGTTCGGCGGTGGCAACTCGTGCTTCTGCGGTTGCTTCAGCTACGGCCATAGGTATATCTCCTCAGTCATAGCGAATTCTTGGGTCGAGAAAGGTGTAGGCGATGTCGGTGATGATCTGGAACACCACCACGGCGACGGAGATGAGGGTGAGGACGCCCATGAGGACAGGGATGTCGGTATCCTTGGCAGCATCCCAGAAGAGCCGCCCCATCCCTGGCCAGGCGAAGATGGACTCGGTGACTACTGCACCTCCCAGCAGGATGGGCAAATCCATGCCCACGATGGTCACCAGGGGCAAGGAGGCATTCTTGAGGGCGTGGCCAATCAGTATTGCCTTCTCAGAAAGTCCCTTGGAGCGGGCGGTGCGGATATAGTCCTGGTTGATGACCTCCAACATGTTGGCGCGGATGTAGCGGCTGTAGCCAGCGATGCTCATGATGGACATGGTGGCCACGGGAAGGGCCATGTGCCACAGCACTTGAGGTACTGTTTTTCCCACCGAGAGGTCGTACATGCCTACCGTAGGGAAATGGGGGAGTCCCCACTTCTTGAAATAGACGGCGAAAATGAACATCATCATCAGTGCCAGCCAGAAGATGGGCATGGAATACCCGACGAATGACAGGCCAGTGAAGACATAATCGAAGAGCGAGTATTGTCGGACGGCCGAATAGACGCCAATGAGGAGCGAGAAGATTATAATGACCACCTCGGTGGTCAACATCAATATCAGGGTATTGGGCAGGCGCTCGGCGATTATCTCGCTTACTGGCCGTTTCTCCATGAAGGAATTGCCGAAATCACCGCGCAGGATGCCTCGGCGGGTGCCCTTTGAGTCGGGCACGCCATCGCCATCCAGGTCTATATCCATCCAGTCATTACCGACCAGCCAGATAGCATACTGCACCCAAACGGGCTTATCCAGGCCCAGTTTACGGGTCAGCCGTTCGCGATCTCCTGAGCGTATCCGCCTGCGGCCGCCGAAGGAGGCCAGTGGGTCTCCCATGGCATTTGTAAGGGCGAACAGGATAATGCTGATGATCAAAAGCAAAGGGATGGCTTGCAGGAGGCGACGGATAATATAGCGGGCCATAAACTCCTCCTATGAGAAGGTAAGCGAGGAGGGGAGGGAAGAACACACCCCTCCTCTCCTCTGTTGTTTCAGGCTTCAACGCTAGTAGGTGATCCACTCCCAGCAGTTCCAGAAGGAGTTTGAGCCGGAGATCTTGATGTTTTTGACCCGCTTGTTGATGGCCCACAGGTCGTTGTCGTGCCACACGCCGAGCCAGTACACCTTCTCGTTCATGATCTTGCCGATTTCGTGGAACAGCTCGATGCGCTTGTTGAAATCCATCTCGACGGCCTGGGCCTTGAAGAGGGCATCCAGTTCCTCGTCGCAGATGCCGTACCAGTTGAGACCCTCAGGGTTCTCATCCGAGGGGATCTCCGAGCAAAGCCAAGATGTCACATTTGGATCGGGGAAGTCGGTGCCATCCGACCACTCAGCGATATCGTAGTTGCCAGTGGCAATGGGCCCGCCTTGTCCGTAGCTGTTCCACATGGTGTCGTAGGAGTTGTTGGCGATCTCGATCCCGATGCCCACGTCGGCCAAATACTGCTGGGCTACGACCTGGGTCTGCTCCCGCACTTCGCGGCCGGCGGTGGTGGAGTAGGTGAGAATAAGCTCCACGCCGTCCTTGTCACGGATGCCGTTGCCATTGGTGTCCACCCAGCCAGCCTCGTCCAGCAGGGCCTTGGCCTTCTCCGGATCGTACTTGTAGGGATTGGCATCCGGATAGGCGTAAGGTGTTTCTTCCCAGTAGGTAGCGGGCGGATAGGTCTTGCCATATAGCAGCTTCTCGCAGATGGCGTCGAAGTCCACGGCGTAGGCGATAGCCTGGCGCACCCTCACATCCTGAAGCGCTGGGTGGCCGTTCTTGGCCGCGGTCGCATCGGTGTTGAGGTTAAAGAACCAGCCCTCGTTGTAGCCGCCGGGCACCGAGACCAGGTCTACATCTGGCAACTCCTCGATGGTGGGGATGTCGGCATAGGAGAGGAAGACGCCGATGTCGGTGTCGCCGGTCTTGATGGCCGCCATCTGAGCCTCGTCGTCGGGCACGATCATGATGTGGATCTCATCGAGGGCGGGCCGGCCGCGCCAGTAGTTGGGGTTGGCCTCGAAGATGAGGTGGCTGGCCGCCTTCCATTCCTTGAGCTTGAAGGCGCCGTTGACTACCGTGGGGTTGCGGTTCCACTCGGCATTGTCCAGCGTTCCCTCAGCCTCAAACACTGGCCTCAGGACGTGTTCGGGCAGGACAAAGTTAAAGAGGGTGGTGGCCCAGGGGGCAAAGGGCTCGGTGAATTTGATCTCCAACGTATAGTCATCCTTGGCCGTGACGCTTTCCAAGTAATCGGCATATGGCCAGGTGCTTTGCACCGTGTTGGCCGGATCCAGGATCATTTCGTAGGTAAAGACGAAGTCATGGGCAGTGACTGGCTCGCCGTCCGACCACTTGGCGTCCTTGTTCAGCGGGATGGTGATGGTCAGGCCGTCCTCGGAGATGAGGCCGTTCCCCTTGGTGGGGAACTCGGCGGCCATCTCCAGCGAGGGCTCCAGTTTGTGATTCCACATCCACAATCCAGGATTGAAGAGTTCCGCAGTGAGCGTAGCATACCACATATTAGTGTACATGTAATTCAGAGTGTCGGGCTCCTCGAAGTAGGTAATGGTAACTACGTGGGGTTTGGCCAACAGGGCTTCTGCCTCTTCTGGGGAGGGGATAAGGAATTTCCATCCGGGGTGAATGAGGCTGGGGTTATCAATGTAGTTGAATGAGGGGTCCTCTTTGTACTTGGCATTGGTGGCCATCACAATGGCTGGATAGGCTGCACCGCCGCCCAGGTACTTCTCGGCCAGGGTCCACAGGTTGTCGCCCAGTTTCACCGTGTAGACCATCTCCTCTTGCTTGGGCGGGGCAGCGCTCACCACGCTAACCACCAGCAGGTTAGCCACCACCATCAATGCCAGGGCTGCATAAGCTATCTTTTTGGTAAACATGTCTCCTCCTTACAATGTTATAGTCAAGATATTCCCCACACTTCAACCAATTTAGCTTTCGAGTTCGTTGATCTTGGTGCATCACCTCCCTTCGAAATCATACGAATGCCCCACTTATAAACATCCGGAACTCCACCGACAAGGTTCACAAGTGGAGCAACCATTTGTACCCCAGACAGCAAAGGCCGATTACCTCCTGATCAAGGGGGAAAATCGGCCTTTGATGTTCACGGGCTCACCTCCTGCATTAGGGCTAAAAATTGCCAGGATAGCGACAGTGGGGGTGCAGACTCAATAATGTCCAGATGCGATGATTACCAGCAATTT
>CAZRSI010000096.1:2604-10014 GCA_964602575.1 uncultured Anaerolineae bacterium | reverse complement strand
TTATACCACGTTATCAGCTAGTGGGCAAATTACAGGTTACAAAGGGCCTGCGCAGCAGGTCGGGGGGGTGGGGGGTGTCCCCCCAATATCCCTCTTCTCATCGCCAGTGTGGGGCATTGGCCCATTTAGCCTCGCCCTGGGGAGGAAAAAGAGGAGTTGAGGGGGTGCCCCTCAAGCTCCCCAGGCTTCGCTGCGCAAGCCCTACAAATGACACGGGCTAGGCTGGCTCTTGCTCTCGCCACCAGATTGAAATGCAGCAGTGGTTCAGCAAGCCCAAAATGACATCTTTGGCATTTTGTGGTATAATATTTTTAAGAAGATTTGCGCAAGGAGACGAGACATGCAAAGATCAGTAGACGAACAGGTAGCCATCCTGATGAGGGGTGTGGATTTCGGAGATGAAACTATCAAACAGACCATGGAAAGGGAATTGCGGGAACGCCTGGAGGAAGCCGAACGAGAGGGCAGACCGCTGCGCGTATATTGCGGCTTCGACCCCACAGCCTCTCAACTAACCCTGGGCCACACGGTGCCCATGCGAAAGCTGCGCCAGTTCCAAGACCTGGGCCACCATGTCATCTTCCTCATCGGTAGCTTCACTGCCCTCATCGGCGACCCCAGCGACCGGGACAGTGCTCGCCCCCAACAGACGCCGGAGGAGGTGGCCGAAAAGGCGAAACAGTATGCGCAGCAAGCGTTCAAAATCCTGCACCCAGAGAAAACCGAGATCCGTTACAATGCCGAGTGGTTGGCTCCGCTAACTTTCGCCGACATCATCAAGCTGGCCTCGCATTTCACTGTGCAGCAATTCCTGGCCCGCGAGAACTTCGCCAAGCGTTACGCTAAAGGAGACCCGATCTGGCTGCACGAGTTCTTCTACGCCTTGATGCAGGCCTACGACGCCGTGATGCTGGAGACCGACGTGCAAATCGGCGGGACAGAGCAACTCTTCAACCTGATGGCCGGCCGCAAACTGCAAGAGGCCCTTGGGCAGCGCCCTCAAGTTTGCCTAACCCTGCCCATCCTGGTGGGCACCGATGGCTACCAGCGCATGGGCCAAAGCCGCGGGAATTACATTGGTGTGGATGAGCCTCCTGAGGAAATGTACGGCAAGGTGATGAGCATCCCCGATCATGCCATGCGCAATTACTTCGACCTCATCTCCAGCTTCGAACCGGATGAAATCGAGGATATCGAGAGGCGAGTTGCCGAGGGAAGCCTGCACCCCATGGAAGCCAAAATGATGCTGGCGAAGGACATTGTCACCATCTATCATGATGCCGAGGCCGCAGCTCGCGCCGAAGAGCATTTCAAGCGGGTCTTCCAGAAAAGGGAACTACCCAAAGAAATGCCCACCCACAAGCTCTCTGCGCCCCAAAACATCGTGGACTTGCTGGTGGAAACCGGCCTGGCGCCAAGCAAGAGCCAGGCTCGTCGTCTCATCGCTCAAAACGGTGTGCGTCTGGATGGGAAGACAGTAAAGAGTATCGAGGAAACAGTAATGCCAGATAAAGAGGCGATCTTACAGGTGGGTAAACGAAGGTTCGTGAGGATTGTGAAGGCTGCGGATTAACGGAATTGGGCCATTTCGGGGAAAAGAATGGGGGTGTGAGAACAGTACAGAAAAGCTACACTGTTTTCACACCCCTTTTCTCCAAATGACATCGTACTCTCACGCTTGTTGTTGCATCTCCTTCCTGTACTCAAAGTAGGAATAGACAACGGTATAGACAGCGACCATAAGCGCTGGTATGAGGATGAAGAAGACAACGTACCTCTGGAAGAATATTCCCACGATGGCAATGACTCCAGCGATCTTGAACAGCCTCCCGCCAAGCTTATGGGTTTTGTCCCACACCCTCTCACTGCTCAGTGTCCAAGGGGTTCTGATCCCAACAAACCAGTTTCGCTTGGTATTCTCGCAAAGCACGCCGATTCCAATAAACATAACCCCCACAGCAATGGGAAGGAACGCATTAGGGCTTATCTTGACCCCCAAGTTCCACATAACCACCTGCAGGTAAACGAACATCATAAAAACCATGAAGAAAATCACAAACCCATCGTAATATCTCCTGAATTTCTCAATGTTTTCCCGTAACGGATCTATCCTGGGAATGGCCATGAACAGCAAGGCCAGCCCAACCAGGGTAATAGGTATTAAGAACAACCCCCAGAATCTCGAGAGATAGCCGTCCACCTCGCCCCTGGCGTTCCAATGCGAAGCCATCCGTGCTGGCATCTGGGGGTAGTAGTATACGGCAATGAGAAAGGACAGCAATGCCAGCCCCAGGGTGATGGTTTCGCTTTTTCTCACTCTCATTCTTCACCTCCATTAGTTTTGTCTTTCCCAGATTGTGGCGCAGACAAAATCGGGCAGCCTTCCCAGGGAAGGCTGCCCGCGTGGGATCGGGCTCAGTCCTCCTCACCGTGATACTTAAAGGAGACTTTCACCTTGGCGCGATAGGCAACAACCTTGCCGTCCTCTAGTTGCATGTCCAATTCGACGACCTCGGCGATGCGCAGGTCCCGCAAAGTTTTAGCGGCCATCTCCACAGCATTTGCCGCCGCCTTCTCCCAGGATTCGGTGCTGGTCCCAACCAACTCGATAAACTTGTACACGCTCTCCCTCATATTTCCCTCCTTTTTTACCTTCAGTGTTCAATAATCACATTCACTTCACAGGGCGGTGGGTAATTGCCTGTTTTGTCCACTACCACCAAGCGGAATTTGTAGGCTCCGGCGGGGAGGGCCGAGGTATCCCAAACCCCTAATACTCCATCAACGACTGTATGCTCAAAACGCTGCACAAATGCCCACTCAGTTGCATCCCTACTGCGAAACTCGAATTTGTAGTAGTCAAAATTGTCAATGCATGCCGAACCCTTGATCTCCACTACCCCTTTCAGAACAGCGTTAACCGTAGGATAGGTGAGCCTGGCGCAGGGGTTGGGACAATTGGGCAGAACGACGGCCTCAGGTGTGGCGATGACAGCGACCACAGGAGTAGGGGTGAGGGAGGGGGAGGGAGCTATAGAAGGAGATGCAGAAGGGCCTGGCGTGGATATGGCTACGGTTGGTGTATCGGTAGCCCCCGGCGCCGATGGCGGCAGCGTGTAGGTTGGGTACGGGGTGTAGGTTGGATAAGGGGTGTATGTAGGGTACGGAGTGTATGTAGGCAAAGGTGGTTGGGTCACCAGCACAGTTACCTCAATGGGCTTCGGAGAGGGTTGAGTTACGGCTGCCGTTGCTTCCTCGACGATCTCCGAGCCTGGCAGAATCTGGCAAGCGGTCAGCAGCAGAAGGACGAGAGCCAGTAGCAGAGTAGCTGTTTTCATCAGTTAACTCCTTGGTGTGGATTTAGGTAGCTTTTGCCCAGGCGCCCCTGGAGGGACTCGAACCCCCGACACACTGCTTAGAAGGCAGTTGCTCTGTCCAACTGAGCTACAGGGGCACGTGTAAACCTCAAACTCCAAAGCCCAAACTTCATAGCTGAAGAACCTCAACCATGGCCTCCGATTTCCAAAACTTCCGCCATGCCCGATTCAGCATTCATGAAGAGCATCTTGTGTCGGAGAAGCTGGCCCTGTCCCATTTGTATCCGATCCAGGACAATGACTTCGACGCCACTTTCAGATTCGGATAACTCTCGAATCCGTGTCTGCAGCGAGTAGCTCACCCCTGACCTCATTCGAGCACAGGTCGAATGCCGTTGTAGATTCTTCGGCCGCTAAGCGTACGCAGTATTTTCTCTGCGCTGTGGTTGCCTAAAATCTCGTGGAGTTCGATAGCCGAGAGCGGCTTGTTGCCGTTAGCCAGAAACACGCGGAAGACAGCATCCACCAAAGGAGTGTTCTCGGTGATAAAGTCCGGCCTTTCGCTGCAGTGGCTCCGCAGCGATTGCCAAAGAGCATCCACTCGGGTCACTTCAGCCGTGTCGGGATCGATCCAATCAACCTCTGCATTTCCCCGATGATTAACATATACCTTTCTACAATCAGAACACAGGTGGCTCTGCAAGTAGACCCGGAGGTCACGCCCTTCTCTATCCCACCAATCGAAATCAATGTGAAACTTGGTTTCCAGGGTTGGCTTAATCCATCTAGCCATTAGTCTGCCCGTTTTGAAAGAGTTTGTTTATAAGGCTTCCCGATCATAAACCCAATAGCCATCACCGACCGCCAAGAAGTAATCCTCCTTTGCCAGTTCAGCGAGGATGGGTCCTGGCGGGCAGCGCTTTTGCATATTTATAGCGCTATAGAGCGTTTTGATATGAACAGTACCCTGAGGGCTGAGCTTGGCCAATTCGGGGAAGATCCGACGCACTAGATTAGAGAGGGGGATACCTTCCTCCTCAGTCCGCATCCACAAGGAGTCAATCTCGGCCGGATCCTCCTCATCCACGATCATCAACTCATCGTAGTCGCAACCAATAGCCCTCATTTGCATGGTAAACACCAGATGATCCCCTTCCACTCTGGCCACTCGAATCCATTCGCGTTTCTTACGGCGAGGAAAATAGTCCACCACAGCAGTTAGTGGATCATCAGTTCTCTCCAGTTTGATATAAGCCCCTACGGGAAGTTGGTTCTTTTCATACCACTCCTTGAGGCCATACACGAACTTATGTTTGCGAATCACCCAACCCAGCATTTTCTTGCCCGTGCGACCATCAATGAAGGTAACCATCACCCGCTCGTTATCCCCCTTTGGGAAAAGCCCCTCGGTTTTGCCGGTCAGAGGGATTGTGCCCGCCAAGCGGTGAGGGTAAGTGAGCACGATTGTGGCGCTGGAGGCCTCCGCTTCTGGACTGGGGATAGCTGATTCCGTGAGTTCATCATCAATCTCCACTTCCCAGTGACGTGCCTCCTCACCCAGGTCTACCCTATCGTAGAGCACCGGAGAATAGTGCAAGCGAGGTGGCAAAGAGAATATCTCCGGGGGTTCTAAACGTCGTAAGAACCATAAGCTCTGGACCTCATCGCCCACATCGTCGAAGCGTTCATCTCGGGCAAGCGCATAGTTCAGTGAAAAAATCTGAACAGCCAAAGGGGTCTCTGCTGGCAGGTCTAACTCCGGGAGCAAATCTTGCGCAGGCAGGGGTATGCCTTTAACATCCAGCAGGGCTTCGGCGATATTTAGATGTCCTTCGTGGATCCCAGCCAGCAGGCCCTTCAGGTACCACTCGCTGCGGAAGTTGACGAACTCGTTGCTTTGTTGCAACCGTTCCAGCAATTTCTGCTGAATCCCCGACCCGTACCGATCATAGATCTCAATCGGAGTCAACCGCTCTTCCTCTTCTAGTAACTCCCCTTGCTCACGGTTTAGCTTGTGAGGGTAGTCGAGTTTTGAGGCAAACTCCCTTATCCTATCCTCGCCTTCAAAACGTACCTGAATGACCTCGAAGTCGCCATATTTGGGGTTGTTGCCCGGTCGCACACCAACAACAGAGGCTAAAGCATACCCCAGGGCAGGAAAAACAACCTGATCCCCTACTTGATAGCTGTCTTTCGGTTGAAAGAGAATGCCTCTGGATAGTTCTCTCTCAATACGAGCTTCTTCTATCTCGCAGCGCCTTCTAATAAGGGCCAGGATGAGATCATCAATGGTCCGAGGTCTGTGGTCGTCCTCGAGAAATAACTCATAGAGATAATCGAGATCCTGGTCGTCGATGGTGAGCTTTTGCCAATATTCCGGTGTCTGGGTCTCTCTAACGATCATTAACTGAAGGGTCCTCCTAGAACTACATATATTATGTTTATCTCAATCATTGAGGAACGCTATCAAATTTTATATAATTATACCAGTTTTCCCTTGCCTTGACAAGTAATGGGGATTGTGGTTTAGGGCAATCGCAAACTCTGCTAACCTCCCGCAGGTTATGCATATTAATGGCAGAGGGCCTCGAATTAGAGGTTCTGGCGCCCCAATCCAAAGAATGCGACTGCCCTGATTGTGGTTTCGGCCTTGACGGGAGAGGTATACCATGCTACAATAGCTTTCGGGTAGTTCCGGAATTCAGCAACATGGAGAGCTGCGATGTCCAGAGAGAGACGACGGCGTATCATTGTCGTGCTGATCCTGATACTGGCTACGATATGTCTCCCCGAGGTCGGCACCGCCACACCTGAGGCCAAGGTGAGGATAGAGCCAGCGCACCTGGTGGTGAGCCTGAATGAAACCTTCTCTATACAAGTGGTGATCGAGGGGGGTGACGATGTGGTGGCTTTCCAACTTGAGCTGAGCTATGACCCGTCCATCCTGCAGGTGACAGAATCAACCGAGGGCGACTTCCTGGGAAGCACAGGGCGCTCGGTGATGCCCGTTGGACTCAAAGTGGACAATGAGCAGGGAAAGGTCATCTTTGGCGCGGTCAGCTTCGGAGAGGCCACGGGGCCCAGCGGCATGGGGGTCCTGGCCTCTATCACCTGTGTCGCCCAAGGGGAGGGCTGCAGCCTTCTACAATTGCTGGATATTCAGGTGCTGGACAGCCAGGCCCAAGCTCAGCCAGTCACGGTAGAAAACGGCCAGGTCCAGGTGAGAGGTGCTGCCACACCATCCCCCACAGCCACCTCCACGCTCTCGCCCACGGCGACCCCCAGGCCAACGAGTACACCTCCACAGGTGAGCACCCCCACGCCAGCAACCGTTGCCTCGCCCTCGCCAATGCCCATGGCCACCAATACGGTGATCACAGAAACACCCACCAAGGCGCCATCGCCCTCACCCACGCCCAGCCCCACGAGCGCAATAGATGAAACACCTACAAAGGTACCACCTCCCCCGCCCACGCCCAGCCCCAGCGCCACGGCCACGCGGGTCAGCCCGACGGAGACGCCAACTCCTCCGAGGCCGCCCACGGCCGAGGTCACCGAGACACTCATCCCGGCGACCAAAACCCCAGCCTCGCCCTCACCTACCCCAGCCTCTCCTCCCTCACCTACCCCGACCCCGTCCGCAACCCTTATGCCTTCGCCGACACCCCCCGCTGCCCTGACTACCCCAGCGGGAAAGGGAACCTGGAACTGGACTGCACTGACAGGGTTGCTGATTGGCCTGGGGCTGATCATCCTGGGCATTTTGGCCCTCCGCGTGAAACGTGAAGATGACAAATAAGGGGGGCCTGGGGTAGAATAGGCCAGCCAGGAGGACGTTGATGAGACATAGCTTCACGCAGAATTCACGCCAGATTCACGCGATTTTCACACACGAAACGCTCAAAGCGTGCTACACTAATTATGGCTAAAATAGCGTTTGACAAATCCACACGTCTTCCTATAATCCCATACAATATATCCCTGATATCGATAAAGGCAAACCCATCGAAAGGTGGGGACGCAAAGCCACGGGTCTGTTTCAGTAACCAGTAATCAGTGAACAGTGATCAGTAAATAGTGGTCTGATTACTGA
>CAZRSI010000096.1:1233-2504 GCA_964602575.1 uncultured Anaerolineae bacterium | reverse complement strand
TTACTGACCACTGATATGATAGCCGGGCTGCCGAAGACAGTTATGAACAGCGTGCTGTCTGAGCCGGTGGTCGCGGCAGCACGCTTTTCGCTCTGTGGGGGGGAACAGGCTATGAGGAAAGACCACCTGCCCAGAGCAACTGCTGCGTTATCTGCGCTGACGCTCATCCGCCCATACGCAAAATTCATGTTGAATTCACGCCATTTTCACCCACAAAGCCTGTAACTTGTGTTAAACTATAGCATAGAATTGTCACGGTTTCAGAGCGATACACCCAGTTCAGTAGCTTTTGACATGATTTCTATCTATTCATAACACCGAGCGCGAAATTACCGCAAATGAAGGGAGACGATATGACGCTAAAGCGATTTCTCCGATGCAAGGGAGTAATTATCATAACCTGCTTGGCTCTCGGTCTGAGCTTGTTTTCGCTCCCCAGCGCCCTGGCGGTCCCTCCAGCAGCTACCCCTGTTTTGAATGCGCCGCTCCCTGCCACGGCAGCGCCTAATCTCAACGAGGTCCGGTTGACAGAGCTCGACAACGGCTCCCTGGCCCAGCTGGGCGAGGACCAGACTCTGGTGATCAGCCTGGAGAGCAACCCGTCCACTGGCTACGCATGGGAGGTGGCGGAGATAGACGAGGACATAGTGTATCAAGTGGGAGAGAGCGAATTCGAGCAATTGTCCCCTCTGCTTGGCGCTTCAGAGAGGCAAATCCTGCGCTTCAAGCCGATAAAGGCAGGGCAGAGCACCCTAAGATTGGTCTATCGTCGCCCCTGGGAAAAAGGTATAGAGCCGGCCAAGGAATTCTCTATCCAGGTGGTGACAACTGCCCCCAAGCTAGAGAAGGGGCTGGTAAAACCCGCCACCCAGAGGTTCATGCACCTGCGGCTTCCACATCCGCTGCCCTCCGTTGAGTCAAAGCCCTCCGAGCAGGTTGAAATGCAGGGAAGCCCCGGTGACTGGATCAACATCATGACCGAGGACTTCGAAGGAACTTTCCCAGGCTCATGGCTCGTACTAGATGGTATCAACGGCTACGGAGAATATTACTGGGGCAAGCGCAACTGCAGGCCCCACTCTGGCTCCTACAGCGGCTGGGCCGTGGGCGGTGGGGCGGACGGCAGCGGCCTCTCCTGCGGCACTTACTACCCGGAGTACACCAAACCCTGGATGGTTTATGGGCCATTCGACCTGAGTGACGCAACCGATGCGGAGCTACTGTTCTGGTATTGGCTTTACTCCGAGTCGAATTACTACGATTATCTTTTC
>CAZRSI010000096.1:0-1133 GCA_964602575.1 uncultured Anaerolineae bacterium | reverse complement strand
GCTACTGTTCTGGTATTGGCTTTACTCCGAGTCGAATTACTACGATTATCTTTTCTGGGGCGCTTCCATAGACGGGAGCAGTTTCTATGGCAATATCGTCAGTGGTGATTCTGGCGGGTGGAACCATGTGAACTTTGATCTGACCGATGTTTATATTTTAGGCGATCTCTGCGGCCAACCTCAGGTGTGGATAGGCTTCACCTTTTATAGTGATGAAACCATCACCTACCTCGAGGGTGCCTACCTGGATGACATCGTCCTCCGCAAGATGATCGGAGAACCTGCCCCCCCTACCTCTACCCCCATACCCACACCAGACGGCACTCCTTCGTCACTCCCAGACGCCTTTGACTGGCGAGATCACGGAGGGGTCACTTCGGTCAAGAACCAGGGGGGCTGTGGCAGTTGTTGGGCTTTTGCTACAGTGGGCCCATTGGAGGCCAACATCAAGATCAAAGATGGGGTCGAAAAGGACCTCTCAGAGCAATATCTTCTTTCATGCAACACGGAAGGCTGGAATTGCACTGAAGGTGGATGGTGGGCTCACGATTACCACTGGTGGAAGAAACCGCCCAGCGAGTCCGAGGCTGGCGCCGTCTACGAAGCGGATTTCCCCTACGTAGCCTGGGACGCGCCATGCAATGGCCCCTACCCCCACCCCTACAAGATTGATTCCTGGGCTTTCGTAGGCAGCGAAGACAGCGTTCCACCCGTTGAGGACATAAAACGGGCCATTTATGAGCACGGACCTGTTTCGGCCGCTGTCTGTGTAAATTCCGCTTTTCGACATTATTCTGGCGGTGTTTTCACGGGCCCTGAGTGTACAGACACAAACCATGGCGTCGTCTTGGTCGGTTGGGATGACAACCAAGGACCAAACGGGGTGTGGATACTAAAAAACTCATGGGGCCCAGGGTGGGGTGAGAATGGCTACATGCGCATTGGCTATGGGGTTTCACAAGTGGGCTACGCTGCAAACTACGTTGTCTATAGTCCGGCAGGCCCCACACCCACGGCCACCAACACGCCCTGTGTCCTCGAAGGCGACCTCGACCAGGACGGCGACGTGGACATCGCCGACATCATGCTGGTGGCCAGCCACTGGAACACCGTTCAAGGGGAAGAAGGCTACG
>CAZRSI010000095.1:0-10065 GCA_964602575.1 uncultured Anaerolineae bacterium | reverse complement strand
TTCGCTCCCTTCGATCGCTCAGAGTGACACTTTTGGATTTATGGGTAATCACCAGTTCATCTATATGCCTCCACGACGTGGGTCTCGGGAAAATGCGGGTAAAGTTATGATTGCCTTTTTGTTTGCCTTTTGACGCGAATGTTGGTATAATATGCATTAGCTAAAATTTTATTAAGGAAGTCCCCATGGAAAAAGAAGAAAACGTTCTATCGGTAGAAGAAAGGAGGACTCCTACCGAGACCGAGGACCAAAACGAGAAAACCATAGAACAATTCCTGGACGAAGCCTACACCTTCAAAACCCTAAATCGCGGCGACTTGTTGAAGGGAAAGGTTGTACACGTCAGCCCTGAAGAGATCCTGATTGACGTGGGCTGGAAATATGAAGGCACTGTCTCCAGCCATGAATTGCAGAGCTTAGGGCCAGAAGCCATCAAGAACATACATGTTGGAGACGAAGTGCTAACTTATGTACTAAACCCCGAGGACAAGAACGGTCGGGTCGTTCTATCGCTACGCCAGGCCGAAATAGAGCAGGAATGGCAACGTCTTGAGAAGCTTTTCAAGGCTGGAGAGATATTCGAGGCCACAGTGACGGGCTACAACAAGGGAGGCTTGCTTGTCCAATCGGGTAAGGTGCGAGGTTTCGTGCCAGCCTCCCAACTTGTTCCTCCCCCCCCATGGAGCGAGGAAACGGCTCTGACTCCCGAACAGCGCCGAGCCAAAATGGTGGGCAAGCAACTAGTGCTCAAGATCATTGAGCTGGATCGCCAGCGCAACCGCCTGATCTTATCCGAACGTGCCGCACAACGGCAATGGCGCAGGGAGCAAAAGAAGCAATTATTGGAGGAACTCCAAGAAGGCGATATCCGCCATGGTAGGGTGAGTAGCCTGAGTAGCTTCGGCGCATTTGTTGATCTGGGAGGGGCCGACGGCCTAATTCATCTGTCGGAGCTTACATGGGGACGAGTTTCTCATCCTAGCGAAGTGCTTCAGGTAGGCGATGAAGTAGAGGTTTACGTCCTGAACGTTGATCGCGAGAAACGCCGCATTGGCCTCAGCCTCAAGCGCCTTCAACCCGACCCCTGGGATCAGATCGAGGAGAGGTACTCCGAAGGCCAGCTAGTGGAAGGCACCATCACCAAGCTTACCAATTTCGGGGCTTTCGCCCGGCTGAAAGGGGAGGAGATCGAGGGCCTGATTCACATTTCAGAACTATCAGATGAGCGCATCACCCATCCCAAAGAGGTCGTAAAAGAAGGAGACACCCTCACGCTGAGAATTGTCCACCTCGACCCGCGTCGTCGTCGTATGGCTCTCAGCCTGAAAAGCGTGGCCAAGGCCAAGTATGCCGCTCTCGATTGGCGAGTAGAAGGCGCTGCTATGCTCGAGGAACAGGAACCCTGGCACGAGGAAAAGGGCGAGCTTGAGGAGGAGGCGCCACAGGTGCAGAGCGAGGAGGCAGGAGAGCTACAGGAGGCAGAGGAGCCAGAAGAGGTTCCCGAAGTCGCTCCAGTAGTCAAAGGTGAATCCCTTGAGGGTGAGGAACAGGAAGTCGAGGCAAATTGAAAAACATTTGTACACCGCTGTGTTTTTCAATCCAGTTAGGCAAGTTGAGCAAGTGCAACAAGCGGGAGGACAAATGAGATGACGGATAAGCTCAGCAGATTCACCAGCAGAGCCCGCCGGGTACTGACCTTAGCTCAGGAGGAGGCCCAACGCCTTCATCACGGCTACATTGGCACTGAGCACCTCTTGCTGGGTCTGATCCAAGAAGAGAAGGGCGTGGCTAGCAAAGTCTTGAAGAGTCTGGGAGTCAAGCCGAAGCAACTGCAGGAGGTCATCGAGAGAATCAGCGGACCCAGCCGGCAGACCTCATACGGCAAGATCTACCTCACTCCGCGTACCAAACGGGTGATTGAGCTGGCCTTCGATGAGGCACGACGGCTTGGCCATCACTACATAGGCACCGAACATCTCCTCTTAGGATTAATACGCCAAGGCGACGGCGTAGCCATTGATGCATTGAAAAGCCTGGGTATCAATTTGGACAAGGTGCGCAGCGAAACCACCCGGATAATGATGAAGAACCCAGTGTACGCCGGGCGGGTGAAAGAGGAGAAAAAGACCACCCTCATTGATCAGTTGGCCACCGACCTTACCGCTTTGGCCGAAGCAGGAAAGTTAGACCCTGTTATCGGACGGGAAAAAGAGATCGAGCGAGTCATCCAAATCCTCTCGCGACGGACAAAAAACAATCCAGCCCTCATCGGCAAGCCTGGTGTGGGCAAAACAGCTATCGTAGAGGGCCTGGCCCAGCGTATTGTGGCCTGTGAGACGCCAGAACCCCTGCTGGACAAGCGCCTGATACAATTAGACGTAGGCTCACTGGTAGCCGGCACCATATACCGAGGTCAGTTCGAGGAGCGTCTGAAACGAGTCATTGAGGAGATCAAAAACTCAAACTGCATCCTCTTTATTGACGAGGTACACATGTTGATCGGAGCGGGAGCCGCTGGCAGTTCTGTGGATGCGGCCAACATCCTCAAGCCTGCTCTTGCCAGAGGCGAGCTCCAGTGCATTGGTGCTACCACAGTTGATGAGTACCGCAAATACATTGAAAGTGACGCC
The DNA here is from genome assembly GCA_964602575.1 of uncultured Anaerolineae bacterium. Taxonomy (GTDB): domain Bacteria; phylum Chloroflexota; class Anaerolineae; order VGOG01; family VGOG01; genus CAZRSI01. The sequence continues at coordinate 7,435 of CAZRSI010000095.1, read as the reverse complement.
GCTTTGGAACGGCGCTTCCAGCCCGTCTACGTTGAAGAACCCACCGTGGAGGAAACCATCGAGATCCTGCGAGGTCTAAGGGAACGCTACGAAGCACATCACAAGCTGAAGATATCCGACGAAGCCATCCGGATGGCTGCTCATTTGGCCGCTCGCTACATACCCGATAGGTATCTGCCGGACAAGGCCATAGATCTCATTGATGAGACCGCATCCCGGGTGCGCATGTACAAGGCACCCCAGGCCAAAGGGCTGAAGGAGACCTACCTTGGCCTGAAGGCAGTGCAGCGCCAAAAGGACGAAGCTATCGAATACGGACGGTACGAAGATGCAGCGGAGCTACGCTATCTTGAAGTAGAACTCCAAGAGAGATTAGAACAACTTCGCCTGGGCTGGGAGTTCTCGAACGAGGGCCCGGTGGTGACCACCGATGACGTCGCTGAGGTCATCTCCATGTGGACGGGCATTCCCCTCTCGCGCATTGCTGGCGAAGAGTCGGAGCGGCTCCTGCATATGGAAGAAGCTCTGCATCGGCGAATTGTCGGCCAGGACGAAGCGATCACAACCATAGCGAAGGCCGTACGCAGGGCGCGTGCGGGCCTTAAAGACCCAAAGAGGCCTGTAGGCTCTTTCATCTTCCTGGGCCCCACGGGCGTGGGCAAAACAGAACTGGCGAAGGCCCTGGCCGAGTTCCTGTTCGGCAGTGAGGAGGCTCTACTGCAGTTAGACATGTCCGAGTTCATGGAGCGTCACAATGTGTCCCGCCTGGTGGGCGCTCCGCCGGGTTATGTTGGTTATGAGGATGCCGGTCAGCTCACCGAGACCATTCGCCACCGCCCCTACTCGGTTATCTGCTTCGATGAAGTGGAGAAAGCCCACCCCGAAGTCTTCAACATGCTCCTTCAGATCATGGAGGAAGGGCGCCTGTCCGACGCTAAGGGACGTCCCGTTGACTTCCGGAACACAATAATCATTATGACCTCTAACGTCGGCGCCGAGTTCATCAGAAGAGGAACAAGTCTGGGATTTGCCGTTCCGCGGGATGAAGCCAAAGACGAGGAACAGGCTTATCAGGAAATGCGACAGAAACTTCTGGCCCAGCTCAGAAAAACTTTCCGCCCCGAATTCCTGAACCGGGTGGATGCAATAATAGTCTTCAAGGCATTAACTGAAGCTCAGATCAGAGAAATCGTAACCCTGGAGTTGAACAAAATAAGAGAGCGGCTGGATGAGCACGAGATAGACCTGAGAGCCACCGACAAGGCCAAAGACCTCTTGGCGAAAGAGGGTTATAGCACCGAGTTTGGGGCTCGTCACTTGCGACGGACTATCCAGCGCCTGGTTGAGGATCCCTTGTCTGAGGGTTTGCTCTCGGGTGAGTTCCAGCCCGGTGACGTGGTAGTGGCCGATGTAGAGGACAACAAGATTGTTTTGCGAGTCCAGGAGCCGGTTGAACCCCCCCAGGTAGAAGGAGTGCCGGCCTGAGGAGATATAAAGCCATGACGGTAGAGGTTATTCCCGTTAAGCTAACCTATCGCGATTACGTGACCTGGCCCGATGATGGTCGGCAGTATGAACTCTATGAGGGGGATGTATACATGGTACCCAGCCCTTCCGTCCAACATCAGCGCACCTCGCGGAAGTTGATGCTCCTCCTGGCGAAATTTGTGAACGAACATCAGCTTGGTGAAACCTTCGATGCTCCCCTCGATGTGGTGTTCTCTGAGAGCACCGTTGTGCAGCCTGACATCCTGTTCATCAGCCACGAGCGTCGGGGCATTATCAATGAGCAGAACATCTCGGGAGCGCCCGACCTGGTTATCGAGATTCTCTCACCTGCCACCGAGGAGCGAGACCGAGGAGTGAAGCTCCAGCTTTATTGTCGTTATGGAGTACAGGAGTGCTGGCTGGTTGATCCCGAGGAGCGAACAGTGGAAGTGCTGGCCCTTTCGCCAGAAGGCTACCAGGTGCTGGGGCGGTACAGTGGGGACGAGGTGGTGAACTCTCAGGTGTTAGCTGGCCTTCGGTTCGTGGCGAGGGAGATATTCGGCTAATGATCAGCCATTGGATTTTGGGCTTCTTATCCCCATGTGAATCACGATCATCGCTGTGATCTTGCTCAGAGGCTGACAGGATGGCTAAAGCGCGCACGCAATTCGTCTGCCAACACTGCGGCAGCACCTCGCCGAAATGGATGGGGCGCTGCCCGGAGTGCGGTGAATGGAACACCATGGTGGAGACGATTGTGGAGAGCAAAGAACGCTCTCCCCTTTCGTATACCCTGCCGCGCAGCAAGCCCCAGCGCCTCTCGGAGGTAACCACCGATGGCCTGCAGCGAGTGCAACTGCCCATGCCCGAATTCTCCCGCGTGCTGGGAGGCGGCATCGTGCCCGGCTCGCTGGTCTTAATAGGAGGCGATCCTGGAATAGGCAAATCCACCCTCCTCTTGCAGGTTTCCGCGCTGTTGACCGAAACCCTTGGCAAGGTGCTCTACGTCTCGGGCGAGGAATCGGTCCACCAGATCAAAATGCGCGCCCAACGCCTGGGAATAGCTACCGATGAGCTCTACCTTTTGGCAGAAACGAACCTTAACATGATTTTGGAACACATCGAGGGGCTCGCGCCTGAGGCGGTGGTCATTGATTCCATCCAGACGGTCTACCTGGACGAACTGGAGTCAACGGCCGGCAGCATAAGCCAGGTGCGGGAGTGTGCCTCACGCTTGATGCAGTTAGCCAAGGGTGAGGGCATCCCTATATTCCTGGTGGGACATGTGACCAAGGCAGGGGCCATTGCCGGCCCCAAGGTCTTGGAGCACATCGTGGACACGGTGCTCTACCTGGAGGGAGACCGCTTCCACGCCTATCGTTTGCTTCGCAGCGTCAAGAATCGTTTTGGGGCAACCTCAGAAGTGGCCGTTTTCGAGATGGGAGGCCAGGGGCTGATCGAGATCGCCAATCCCTCCGAGGCCTTCCTGGCCGAGCGGCTGCCCAATGCAGCAGGCTCCACCATCGCTGTCACTCTGGAGGGCACACGCCCCCTGTTGGTGGAGATCCAGGCCCTGGCCAGCACCACCAGCTTTGGCTTGCCACGGCGGAGGGCCAACGGGGTGGACTTCAACCGCTTGCTCCTGCTGGTGGCTGTGCTTAACAAACGGGTGGGGTTGCGGCTCTCGGATCAGGACATTTTCGTGAACGTGGTAGGTGGTCTCAAGATAAGCGAGCCAGCAGCAGACCTGGCGATAGCTACTGCTATCGCTTCCAGTTTCAAGGGCACGCCTGTGGCCGCAGACCTGGCCATAGTAGGCGAGATCGGCCTCTCCGGAGAGCTCAGGACAGTGAGCCAACTTCCCAAGCGCCTGAACGAAGCAGCCAAATTGGGCTTCAAACGCTGTTTGATCCCTAAGCCATTCCGCCGCCAGGAGGAGATTCCCTCCGATGGGATAGAAGTCATCGGTGTACGTTCATTACGGGAAGCCCTCCAAGTAGCTCTTGTCAGCAAGTAACTATAATTTCATAGGACTTATCCTTTTCATTCGTACCGATCAAGTGTCACCAAATAGCAAAGAAGCTGCAATATCGTTATCCATAGCGCCACTTGCAGCGGAGTCGCCTATTGGTTGGAGTGTACTTCTCGGTACACTCCTTTTCGTCTCTGGCAAGTTAGTGGTGATGAAAACCGAATAGGGAGTGAGAGTTAATGAAAATTGAACTTGTGTTCCGTCTAATTGGGGCAGTGGTATTCGCTCTAGCCGGCTGGTATGCGAGCAATTTGCTGGTTGAAATGACCCCCTGGCCATACGTGGACTACGTGGCAAAGATCGCTCTCCCTTTGGGCGGTGCAGCCTTGGGTTTATTGGTCACGCCATGGTTAACTACCAGGCCCTTTTGGAGTGTTCGGAGCAAGATTCGTCAACTGCCAGCTCAACAGTTAGTGGCTGCCATCATCGGCTTAATCATTGGCTTAATCGTTGCTGCACTCCTTGCTCCGCCCTTGTCGCGCCTGCCGGGGATTCTGGGCCAGGTACTGCCCTTCATTGGCGCTATCCTCTTCGGCTACCTGGGCATAACAGTGATGACCACCCGACAACGGGATATCATACATCTACTTGGCGGGCGTCTGCCCTTTAGGGAAACGGGCCTGCGCCGAGACAACTATGTTCTGCTCGATACCAGTGTGATCATTGACGGGCGGATTGCGGACATCAGCCGCACGGGCTTCATTAGAGGCACCATGGTGATACCCCGCTTCGTCCTAAACGAATTGCAGCACATCGCTGACTCATCCGACGTGCTTCGCCGCAATCGCGGGCGAAGAGGATTGGACATGCTAAACAAATTGCAAAAAGAGTCGGTCGTCCCCATCCGCATCCATGACATAGATGTAGAGGAAGCCCAAGAAGTTGATGACAAGCTGGTGATGCTGGCTAAGGAATTGCACTGTCCCATCATCACCAACGATTACAACCTCAACCGAGTGGCTGAACTCCAGGGTGTGACGGTGCTCAACATCAACGAATTGGCCAATGCGGTGAAGGCCGTCTTCCTCCCGGGCGAGTCCATGAAATTGCACATCATCCAGGAAGGCCGGGAGGCTGGTCAGGGGGTAGGTTACTTGGATGACGGAACTATGGTAGTGGTGGAGAATGGGCGCCGCTACCTTGGCAGCACCATCGAAGTGGTGGTCACCAAGGTCTTGCAGACCGCTCAAGGACGCATGATCTTTGCACGATTAGAAGAATGAAGAATAAGGAGGAAGAGATGGCCCTGAAAGTGTATAATTCCCTAACCCGCCAGAAGGAAGAGTTCGTGCCAGTGCAGGAGGGGCGAGTGGGGATCTATGTCTGTGGGCCAACAGTCTACGAAGACGCCCATCTCGGCCACGGCAAGACGTATGTCAACTTCGATGTGATTGTGCGTTACTTGCGCTATCGTGGCTATAAGGTGCGTTATGTCCAGAACATCACCGACGTAGGACACCTCCTCGACACGGGCGAGGACCGCATATTGAAGGGCGCAGGCCGGGAGGGCGTGGAGCCTATGGAACTGGTGGAAACATACACCCGACGATACTTCGAGGACATGGACGCCCTCAATGTGCAGCGCCCTAATATCTCACCCAGGGCAAGCGGGCATATCCCAGAGCAGATCGAACTGGTCAAAACCCTCATTGAGAAGGGCTATGCTTATGAGGTCAATGGGTCGGTCTACTTCGACGTCTCCAAATGGCCTGAGTATGGCAAGCTCTCCGGTCGGCGGGTGGAGGAGTTGATGGAGGGGGCACGGGTGGAGGTTAACCCCGAAAAGCGCCATCCAGCGGACTTCGCCTTGTGGAGGAGGGCAGAGCCAGAGCATATCATGCGCTGGCCCAGTCCCTGGGGCTGGGGTTTCCCTGGTTGGCATATCGAGTGTTCAGTTATGTCCACCAAATACCTGGGACAGCCCTTCGACATCCACGGCGGTGGTGTAGAGAACAAGTTCCCTCACCACGAGTGCGAGATAGCCCAAGCGGAGGCGGCGGCTGGCGTGCCCTTCTGTCACTACTGGCTGCACAACGGGATGTTGATGGTGAAGGGCGAGGAAATGCACAAATCACTGGGGAATTTCGTCACCTTGAGGGAGGCCTTCAAGCAGTACTCGCCTCTGGCCATCCGCTTCTTCATCCTCGGCAGCCACTATCGCAGCCCGCTGGACTTCACTGAAACAGCCCTTCAAGCGGCAAGCAAGGGATTGGAGCGGATCCATGGAGCGGTGCAAGCAGTGCGGGAACGACTAGCGTGGGCCGAAAGCGGAGAGTTGGACGAGGAATTTGCAGCGAAGCTGGCGGAGTACAAGAGGCGCTTCATCGAGGCGATGGACGATGACTTCAACACGGCAATAGCCACCAGCATCCTTTTTGATCTGACCAGGGAAGTCAACACCCTGCTGGACTCTGGAGAGACAGTCAGCCGCGAAACCTTAGAGGCCATTGACAACCTTTATCGCGAGCTAGGGGGCGATGTCCTAGGCATCATTCCCGACGAGTTCCCAACAAGAGTAGCTGGCCTGGAGGAACCCCTTATCGAGCTTTTGATCGAGACCCGGGCCAAATTACGAGAAGCTCAAAGGTGGGACCTGGCAGACGAAATTCGCGCTCGCATGGGGGAGCTGGGGATAGTCCTGGAGGACCGCCCCGAGGGGACAAGGTGGCGGATCAGCAGGTGATAAATGGAGCATTAAGATGACAATCTCGGTAGAGTTGACATTTGATCAACTGGTCAAAGCTATAGAAAAGCTCTCCTTGGAAGAAACTGAACAACTGGTGCAGATAATTGAACGTCATTGGCGGGAGGTGGGGGGGGGCGGGAGCTAAAGTGCAGCGTCTTAGGAGAGAAATATCCCCAAATCACACCCCGCGATTGGTTACATCTGGCAGTAATGCTGAACAATGGCATCACGGAGATAATCAGTGCTGATAGCCACTTCGATGATATCGAGGGTGTCACTCGCCTTGACCCTAGAGAGTTCGTGCAGGGACAACCATGAGAGATGTGCTCTATGGCCGCAACGCGGTGCGGGAGGCCCTGAGGGCAGGCCGTCGGAAAGTACATAAGCTTATCCTGGCTCAAGGGACAAAAGAAACAGGCATCATTGCCGACATGGTGACGCTGGCCAACAAAAGCGGGATACCAATCCAGCGAGTGGAGCGCCAACAGTTGGACAAAATCGGCCGTGTGAACCACCAGGGTGTTGCTGCCGAGACATCTCCGTACCCCTACGTAGAACTAGAGCAGATCTTGGCCGAGCCAAAAAAGAAACAGGAAATGCCTTTGCTATTGGCACTGGATTGCCTTCAGGACCCCCAGAACTTCGGCACCTTGTTGCGCACCGCCGAGATCGTAGGCGTTCACGGTGTGGTTATCCCGAAGCGGCGCGCCGTGAGAGTCACCCCTGCCGTGGTCAATGCCTCTGCTGGAGCAACAGAACACCTGCTGGTAGCCCAGGTCACCAACTTGGCGCGCACCCTGGAGGAACTCAAGCCTCAAGGGCTTTGGATTGTGGGCCTGGAGGACGTACCCCAGGCCCAACCCTATGACCAAAGCGACTTGAAAATGCCCCTGGTTCTGGTGGTGGGAAGCGAAGGGCAGGGCATGCACCGGCTGGTCAAGGAGACTTGCGACTTGTTGATCAAATTGCCCATGCGGGGTAAAATCGGCTCCCTTAACGCGGCTGTGGCAGGCTCCATTGCTCTCTATGAAGTCTGGCGACAACGGGAGAGGGGGAGAACCCACTAGAAGCCCGATGATTTGACATTTTGGCGAATTTTGTTATACTATCAATGCTAAAAGAAAGGGGATGTTGGGGGATCCCCCACGCCCTCGACCTGCTGTGTAGGCCACCGTTAGGGCAATCGCATTCTTTGGATTGGGGCGCCAGAACCTCCCGCAGGTTCAAAT
>CAZRSI010000094.1:1800-10160 GCA_964602575.1 uncultured Anaerolineae bacterium | reverse complement strand
CGAGGGTCCAGGGCAGTTTACCAGTCCCGGGGCAAGTGCATCGTCGGGGCGTAGAAAGCCACCGTCGAGCGCTCGTCCGGATGCGCCAGCTTGCCGCCATCCCAGTTGATGTTGTACAAACGCAGGCCAGCGGCAATCAATAGCACAACCACCAATGCCAGTCGTGCCCAGCCTTTCTTTAACCCAAGCATTGCGTCTTGCATAGCCCAGACCCTCTGCAATTGGAATTGGACAAGTTTCTGGCCATCATCCCTGGATGGGGCTATTTTATCACCATCGGCGTTGGATGACAAATGACATTACTGCATGTAGTTACTAATTCTGAATCCGTTATGGTGTTCCGGCCCTGGGCTCCCGCAACCCCAGGGCCAGGAAAAGGGCCATGGCATAAAAGCCCAAGGCCAACAAGAAAAGCACAGTAAAGCCCACCAGGTCAACGATCAGGCCGCCCATCGAGGAGGCCAACAGAGCGATGCCCATGACAGTGTTGGCGAAGCCGACGTAAAGGGGCCGATCATCGGGCGGGGCAATCTCCAGCAAAAAATTCATGTTGCCAATCATAAAGCCCGACTTGGAACCGCCAGATAGGACAAAAACGAAGGCAAAGAGAACTGGAGCAAACTCCCTCAATCCAGGTAACCGATTAGCCAGCGGCACAATGGATAGAGCCATGAGAGGTATGAACACCCCCAGCAAATTGGACAGGACAAGGAGCAGCTTGTTGCCCCGCCGGTCGCTGATGCGGCCCCACAGTAAGTTGGAGGCAAAGCTGGCCAGGGTGGCTCCTGTCAAATAAACCCCCACCATGCTCGCCGGCACCGAGAGAACCCGTTTGGCGTAGACGACGTAGAAGGGCGTGGCTATCTCCGCCGCCATCAGCAGCAGGAGCATGGCCAGGAAACGCCGATAGTTACTGTCTCGACGCGGCAGATTCAAAGCCCGCCTGAATTGCCTGCCCAGGGTCACCCTCTCCTCATTAACCGGTTCCAGGGGTTCCACCATCAAAAGAAAACAAGCCATAGTTGCGCAGAGGACAAAGAAGGAGACCAGGAACAGTAGAGCATAATTATCGGGGAAAGCCGGGCCGCGCCGCTCATCAAGGATGTACTTGACCAACAGGCTTCCGCCAAGGGCCAGTAATCCCCCCCCGAAGCGACGCCAGCCGAAGAATGCTCCGCGTCGAGTGGATGGGATGGCTTTGGCTACGATATCTACAAAGCAGATGCCAGACAGGCCTGCCGACAGGTTGTAGGCAGTCAACAAGATGAAAAAGATTACCAACAACACGGTGGCATCTTCAATGAAGAAGACGGCAAGGGTTAGCGACCCCCAGATTGCTATCCTTATCCCAGCCATGCAAGCATAGAAGGGCAGTTTCCGCTGGCGCCTTTGCAGATAGCCGGAGACCACGAGCTGGGGCAGGTACCAACCCCCGTTCTGAATGGGCATGATCAGGCCGATGAGGAAGTTGGAGGTCGTCAGTTGGCTGACGAACCAGCTCAACACCAGAGAGGGGTCCACCAGAGCACTGAAGAGATTGTAGAAAACGCCGTTCAGCACCCCCAGGCTGAAATTGCGTCTCAGATGACGTTGGGCCGTGGCATTGATGGTATGAGCCAAGGTAAGCTATTCCCTCCTCTCGCTCAGCGACTGACCTGTACCACCCTGGCGCACCATAACGGTTTCCGCCATGATGGGGAAGCGATCCTGATTGGCATATTCGGCGCGGTCGTCGAACACGACGACGCGGAACCCCAAGATCCGTGCCATCTCGGCCAGGGGCACAGCCACATGGCCAGCTCCGATGAGGAGCAAGGTGGTTTGTGGGGCAATGACATCAACGAAGGCATACAGGTCTCTCCTGCAGACACCCAGGTCCTCCTCGCGTTGATCGGCCCGCAAGCCGTAGTGCACCAAGCGCGGCTTTTCCTCCCCCAAAGCCTCCTGGGATGCCTCGATGATGGCCGCTTCCAGCACCCCTCCTCCAACGGTGCCCAGGATCGTACCGTCGGGGTAGATCAGCATCTTGGTGCCCACCTGACGGGGCGTCGAACCTCGCGTCTGGACGATGGTGGCCAAAGCCACGGTCTTCCCGCGGCGCATAGCCTTGGCGACAGCCCCATACACATCCTTCATTCCCCTACCTCCTCTCACGCTTTACGTTCTACGTTTTACGTTTGACGTTTCACGCTTCACGTTTGACGTTTCAAAGCCAGAAGCGCCGCTCCCAGTGCCCCCACCAACTGCGGCTCCGGGGGGAGGTGAATGGGAAGCCCTATCTGATTCTCCAATGCCTTCACCACGCCGATGTTCTTGGCCACCCCGCCGGTCATGACCACCTCCTCTTCCAAGCCCACCTGCCCGGCCAGTCCGGCCACCCGGCTGGCGATGGCTGCGTGGATGCCGGCCACGATGTCGGCCTTGGGCGTTCCACGGCTCATGTGAGCGATGACCTCTGACTCGGCGAAGACGGTACAGGTGCTGGAGATGGTCACCGGGCGCTGGGACTGCTGGGAAAGGGGACCCAATTCCTCGACCCCCACCTCCAGAGCTTCAGCCATCACCTCTAGGAAGCGACCCGTGCCAGCAGCGCACTTGTCGTTCATAGCGAAGTCGGTAACGTATCCCTGGGGATGCACCCGGATAACTTTGCTGTCTTGTCCGCCAATGTCTATGACTGTGCGAGCGTGGGGGAAGAGGTGAATTGCGCCCCTGGCGTGGCAGGTGATTTCTGAGATCTCCTTGTTGGCCGCGTCGTACGTCACCCGCCCGTAGCCAGTGACCACCGTGTAGCCTATCTCGTCATGGGCAATGCCTTTCCCCGCCAATAGCGACTCCACCAACTGCGCCGCCACCTGGCAGCTGTTATGCCGCGAACGCACCAAGCCACTGGCTACAACCTCCTTCTGCTCATCCAGCACCACCGCTTTAACCGTCAGCGCGCCAATGTCTATTCCTACAGAGTACATGATAGCCTCCAGCTAACTATGCCTCTCAGAGTTTCCATGAGTTCCCCCGCTCCACAGGAACTCGGAGGAACTCTTGAGCGGCCCTTCCCAGTATTATACCCAAGAATCCCCTGCACTACAAGCGAATCTACCACACAGGCGATTGACAATTTTCCCACCCCGTAGTATCATAAAAACGTCTGGATTCCTACGAATTCTCCGGAGGCCCGCCGAGGCATTCCTTTGAGTTCCCATGAGACCCTGGCACCGACTTTATCGGATAGCCAAGCCATCCCCTTGACCAAATAGGGAGGTCAATATGAGTTCTGCTGAAGGAAAGGTCGTTCTGGTCGTGGATGATGAGCCTCGAATGATCAAGTTCATCCGCCTGAATCTCGAGCTGGAGGGATATCGGGTAATCGAAGCATCCAATGGTCTGGAAGCTATTAAGAAAGTTCGCAGGGACATGCCCGACCTGGTGCTACTGGACGTGATGATGCCCGAGATGGATGGCTTCGAGACGCTGGAACACATCCGGGAGATATCCAATGTGCCGGTGATTATGCTCACCGTCAGAGCCGAAGAAGAAGACAAGGTACGAGGTCTGGAACTAGGGGCTGATGACTACGTAACCAAGCCCTTCAGCCCCAGGGAGTTGTCCAGCCGCATCAAGGCCGTGCTGCGCCGAACACAGATGCCATCCCCGGTTGAAAAGACCATCATAAAGATCGATGATGACCTATCCATTGACTTCAATCGGCGGGAGGTCATCGTGCGCGGCGAGAGGATCAAGCTGCGCCCCACCGAGTATCGCCTTCTTTATCACCTGGTCAATAACGCCGGCTGGGTGATGACCCACGAAACGTTGCTGTCCAAGGTATGGGGCTATGCCTATCGCGACGACACCCAGCTGCTGCGCCTCTATATCACCTACCTGCGCCAGAAGATCGAGCCAGATCCATCCAACCCCAAGTACATCTTCACCGAGCGAGGTGTAGGCTATCGTTTCGTGGATTTCAAGAGAGAGTAGCAGAAAATAATTCGGGTATCGTTTGCTACGTGAAACAGCACTAGCAAGCAGCAACCACAACAATTGCGCTTCCGGCGGGGCTTGCACGTATGTTCCCTACCCTGCCCCTTTCATGAGAAGAGGCAAGTAAACATCGTGCGAGTGCACCCTTGTCGTCGCGCTTCGCTGGGTCAGAACACCAAGGCCATCGTCTATGACTACGGTGTTGTGGACAACCCCCTCCTCCACCACGGTGACGGCGAAAACGATGGTAGACATACCCCAGGGAGGCACCTCGCCACTCCAAACTATCCTATCATTGACTTCATCGTAAACAATCGCACCATTGCCAGCCCAGGCGGAACCAGGCACATACATGGTGCCAGCGGGAATGGAATCGGTGAGGACAGCCCTCGCCCGGCCCTGGCCGGTGTTCTTCACCCGTATGGTATAGGTGAGGACATCGCCTATGGCAGCCCTGGCCGCGCTGACTAGCTTCTCCGAGGTGGAGAGGTCGGGTCTTTTCAACGTCGTCGTGACAATGCGAGAGAAGGGCGAATGTAATTCGTCGGTGATGGTGGCCACGTTGACGATGAGGGTGCCATCGGGCAGCGATTTGTCCGTGGTGACGGCAAAGGCGAAGGTTCGCTCGCTCCGGGCAGGAATTGTCCCACTCCACTTAACCATGTTCAGCGCCTCATCGTAAATCGCCCCACCGGTGACACTGCCGGATACATACCTGGCATTGGCAGGGATAGGGTCGGTAAAACCCGCTGCTGCTGCCTTGCCACCGTTCCGCAGAACGATGGTGTAAGTCAACACATCGCCGGGCACGGCCAGAGCCTTGTCCACCGTCTTTGTTGTCCCTGAAAGATCCACCACGTTGACTTCAGTTGTCACTGGCCTGGTGTATGAAAACCCCACTCCATCGCTGATGATAGCGGTGTTGACGATCACCGTCTCTGGCGGTACGCCGTCATTAACCTTGGCCTGAAAACTGATGACATGGGGAGGAGAGGGCGGGTTAGGGGGCAGGTATTTGATGGCCAGGCCATCATGCACCAGGGAAGGCGGATAGTTCAATCCCTCACTGCCATCCTCGTTCTCAATGCCTACCACAAATGGCATATCCCCGTGCAAGCTCTGGTACTGGGTCAGGATCTCACCATTGGGGTAGAGGATGATCTCGAAGGTATGGGGGGTGTTCAACTCACAACACCACTGGACGTCCACGTATTCGATGACGAAGCGAAGGGGATCATCCAGCAATTGATAGTAGACATGGGAGACACCATCCATGATGTAGAGGGGACCACCGAAGGACATGATGTCGTTGTTGGGGAAGCTACGGTCGGGCAAGGTGTCCATAGGCATACCGCTGTAACCCCGTCCGAAGCTCACGTAGCCATTGGTGCCCACATAGAGAGTGTCAGAGTAAACGTTACCGAAGAAGGGGAAATCGAAACCGATGTCCAGGGGCCCGGCGAAGCCGTTGTTCCTGTTGGTCCAGGAGGTGATCTCAATGCCCGTCTCGCTGATCTCCTCCCACTCATAAACAGGGCCTCCCGGTGTCTCGCTGTCCAGCCAGGCATAAGTAGTCCTCTCTGGTACTGTGACCGAGACCACCCCCGTCCACTCTATCTGATGGAGATCGGGGTTGTACACTGCCCCACCTGTTGCGCTGTCGGGCACGTAGGTGATATGAGGCGGAAGAGGATCCACTAGGTTGACGTCCACTGCGTCCATCGGGCCTGTGTTGGTCAGGGTGATGGTATAGCTTAACACCTCGCCCGAGAGAGCCTCTGCCTTATCAACTTCCTTGATAGATGCCTCCAAATTGGGGGCCCGTATCTTGGTGGCCGTCTTCTTGGTGAAGTGCGTGCCCTGGCCATCGTCGATCGCTGCGACATTGGTGATGATCGTCCCCCCCAGCAAGGGGTCATCCAGTGTCACCTGGTAGGTGAAGGTGATAGACTTGCCCGCCGCCACGGTGCCCCCCCACTCGATTCGATCCATCTCCTCGTCATAAATAGCCTCCCCTCTGATGCTCCCCGGCACATAGGTGGCATGAGCCGGGATAGGATCGGCCAGGCTCACCCCGGCGAAGTCGGTGTCGCCCGGGTTGTTGAGAACGATGGTGTAGGTCAACACCTCGCCGGGCGAGGCTGTCACCTTGTTCACCTTCTTGCTGGAGGGGCAGAGGGAGTTCGCCAGAGCTAACCCCTCGTTGGTCACCACCGCCTCGCCGTAGATGTCCACACCACCCACCACGTAAATCGCCCCTCCTGCCACCGCCGTCCCAGCACCAATGCGGCCATTGTTCAAGGACGAGACCAGCACCCAGGAGTCGGTGGCAGGATCATAGCGCTCGACATATCTCAGAGCGCCCCAGGCTGAACCGCCGCCGATGGCGTAGATGTAGCCCCCAATAGCCACCAACCCCGGCGACTGTCTGCCTTTCAGGAGCGGGGCCTTGGTAGCCCAGGTATCGGTAGCTGGATCGTACTCCTCAAAGGTGCGAAGTTCGGGCCAGCCGCCGGCCACGTAGATCTTGCCATTCAACTCCGCTGCCGCTGCGTAAGATCGAGGTCCGCCGGGCATGGGAGCCTTTTGCACCCAGGTGTCAGTAGCGGGGTCGTATTCGTAAGTGGTGTCCACATCATCTGACCCATTGTCGCCACCGAAGACATAGAGCTTGCCCCCCGCGGTTGCCACAGCCACGCCCGAAAGGGCCTCCGGTAAAGGCTCCACCGACGTCCAGCTATCCCTGGCAGGATCATAGACCTCTACCTCTTTGAGGGGGCGAAGGCTGTTGGACATGCCCCCCACCACGTAAATTCGATCGTCGAGGGTCGCAACGCCAACATTGGCCGCCCCCGTCGGCTTGGATGCTCTGGGCGTCCAGTAATTGGCCACCGGATCGTACATCTCATTGAGGGTGGACGCGCCGCTCCAGTCCCAACCTCCGATGGCGTAGAGCTCGCAGCCGACCGTTGCTGCTGCCAAACGATAGCGGGAGGTCAGCATCCAGCTCCTGTAGTCCCAGGCAGGAAAAGCCCGCGTGGTCAGAGTCTCTGTCTTGGAGACGTTGGGATCATCGGCCATTGCCGCTCGAACCGTAACCGTGTCTACCTCTGCTATCGCCGCTGAGTTGGGGACATCCACCTGCACCAGCAGGTCCTGCCAACCACAGGGCGACAGCTCAACCGTCCTGGTCACAGGGCTCATGGTTTGCGCATCCAGGATGACAACCGGCCAGGCATTACCAGAGAAGGAAAGATCGTAAGCACCAACCGTCTGACCTTCGTTCACCACCCTAACAGGATACTGGGCACTGGTTCCTGGCTCTGCTACTTTGTATTGGGTCTCCGCCCTCAGGCCGACGGCTCTCAAGGGGCGCGGTGCCACCAGCCATTGAATGGCCCTATCGAGCACATCGGCGTAATCCGGTCGGGGGCCGGCCCCCTCATAGCCGAAGGAGAAATAGACCACCCTGTAGGGATTGGGATCGCAGACGTCGGTCTTGAGCCCCCCACTGCCATCGTCCTCGTAGTTGATGATACTGATCGCGTAGCCATCCATTGGCGCCACCTCATCGGACGATAGGTAAGGCCCTCGCTTGTAAGCGTAAACATCTTCCAGGGTAAGATCTACCCCCTCGAGGATGTCGTTCTCCAGCCCCATTAACTCGTTGATACCGGTCTTGTCTCGCACGTAGTCGGCGTGCAAATAGTTGTGGTAAAAGAGAGACGCACGACCCCAACCGGGCCAACTGCTGTCCCAATAACCGACATCCTGGCCGGAGAGGAGAAGCCGCCCACCCCCATCCAGGTAAGCGATCAGCTCCTCGTCGGCGTTGATATAGCCCGGCGAACTCACAGGACTGGCCCAGATAACCACGTCGTAAGGGGTAAGCTCCACTGCCGTGGGGAGATAATCGGTATCGGTGATGGGCCGGGTGTCGTAGGAATAACCCTCGTAGTCCAGGGCCCACTGGTAGTAGTTGGCCACGCTCTCATCGGTCCAGACGTCGGCGTCAATCAGCAATATAGAGGGAGCAGTCTCCAGGGCGAAGTCTATGGTCTGTTGCTCGCCAGAGGCGATGCTGACTCCCGTTACCGTTTGCGCTCGATGACCGTGACTGGCAGCTTTTACATCATAGGTGCCCACAGGCAAAGTCAGGGTGTAGTACCCATTAGCGTCGGTACTGGTCAGGGCCGGAGTATCAACCGCGCTGACGGTAGCGGTGAGGGGTTCGCCCGTACCCACCTCAGTTACCCGGCCCACCAGAGTGCCCGTAGGAGAAGGTTGCAGGGTCAGGTCCCGAATGGACATGAAGCCGGTGATAACCTCCACTGCCCGCACCGTCTCGGAGTAGTAGCCGAAGGCGCTGGCCGTGACGT
>CAZRSI010000094.1:0-1700 GCA_964602575.1 uncultured Anaerolineae bacterium | reverse complement strand
AGCACCCAGCGCACCGCGTCGTAGGCGTCAATCCGTCCCCAGCCGTAGGCATTGTCGGGACCAGGGTCGCCGAAATCGGCGGCAGTGTATTTCATGAAATTCTCTAGTTCGTCTAAAGTCAGGGCAGGCTCGGCCGAGAGCAGGAGAGCCGCCAGGCCGGCCACGTGGGGAACAGCGAAGGAGGTGCCGCTCAAGCCGGCCTGGTAATCTCCACCGGGGTCACTGGAGCGTATGCCCACACCAGGAGCAGTAACTTCCGGTTTCAGCTCCTCCCAGAAAGAGGGGCCCCGGCCGCTGAAAGAGGCAAGAGAGTTGTCGAAGTCGGTGGCACCTACAGCGAAAGATTCCGGGTAGCCGGCCGGCGCTGGGACGGTGCCATCGCCCAGTTCTCCCCCGTTCCCCGCCGCGAAGGCAGGGAAAATGCCCGCTGCCCGCAGGGCCCGTACGTCGGGTAGGAAACTAAGATCAGCTACATTGGGGAGGGCAGGCCCCCAGGAATTACAGACGACGTCGGGAGCTTTGCTGGGATCGGGGTTATTGCCGCCAATATCTGTGGGAGCCAGCAGCCACTGGAAGCCAGCATGGATCCAGGTGTCATAGCCAATGCCATCGTCATCCAAGACCTTGACCGCTATCCACTGGGCGTCTGGGGCCACGCCGATGTGGAAATCGTTGTTGGGATCGTAGCCGACGATGATGCCCATGGTCTGGGTACCATGACCGTTTCCGTCAGTGGGGGCATAGGGGTAAGTGCCCGTGGCATCATACCACGAGTAATCGTGATTGTCCTCTGAACCCTGGTAGCTGCTCTGTAGGGCAAGGTGGGTCCAGTCCACGCCGGTATCCATGTTGGCTACCACCACCCCTCGGCCAGTGATGCCGAACTCACTCCACACCTCATCGGCCCGGATTTGGGCGATGTTCCACTCCACACCCCCTCCTGCTCCCCCTTTATGAGGAGGAGGTGAAGGGGGAGTGGGCAATTGACGTCTGTGGTTGGCACGAATCATCTCCACTTCCGGTCTGGCTGCCAGCTCCAGCAGCGTCTCCAGGTCTCCAGTGACGGCCAGTCCATTGAAGACCCAGTAGGAAGTATAATCAGCCACCTTGCCCGCTGCTTTTTGCTGTTCCAAGTATACGAGGATGTCCGCTTGAGTGCGCTGCGCTGTGGCCTGAAGGGCTGAGACTACCATTCTACGACGAGCCAGCCTGGTGACCATCAATTGGGCAGAGCCCAAGTCGGCCTGCTCCTTGAGGTAGACAATGTAGGTAGTCTTCCCATCCCCTACAGCCCTCCTCTCGCCGGACTCGGAAGCCTCCGCCAGCTCCTTGAGAACCAAGGGCTCGATCTTGGTCCACACCTCCGGAGCTATCTCTGGCGGGAACGGGTTTTCCGGCCCAGACGAACATGGGGCAGCCTTGGCGAAGATAGGGAGAAACAAAAACAGGAAAAGAAGAACAACCAAAGTCATCAGAGCAAACTTGAGCGGGTCTGACTGGCGCATCTCCGACTCCTTTCTCGTGTAATCAAAAGCACAGAGGGTTGAACGACAGCTATTCTAGCCCGACCTGTCTGTATTGTCAAATCACTTCGCAAATTGGGCCTGCGCAGCAGGCCGGGGGGTGTGGAAGGTGTCCCCCCAATATCCCCTATCCTCGTCGCCGGTGTGGGGCATTGGCCCATTTAGCCCCGCCCTGAA
>CAZRSI010000093.1:0-10345 GCA_964602575.1 uncultured Anaerolineae bacterium | reverse complement strand
AGTATCGTGGGGGCCAACCGGCCCCGGAACTGGAAGGCAAGACGATTCTCTTGGTAGATGATGGTGTGGCCACCGGGGCTACCACTATGGCCACCGTCCGCGCCCTGAAAAAGCAGAAGCCCGCCGAACTCATTCTGGCCATTCCTGTCGGCCCGCCCGATGCTGTTGCCCGTCTGAGGGAAGAAGTGGATGAGCTGGTTTGCCTGGCAACACCGCAACCTTTCTGGGCTGTGGGAGCTCATTACCTGGTGTTCGATCAGACCCCCGATGAGGAGGTGGTGCGGCTTTTGCAGGAAAACCGCAGCAAGATGAAAAGTGCCGAGTGATTCACGGTTCAGTCCCGACGATTAAGTACAGAATCTTGAAGAAAACCCATGTTAGGATGAAAGTGAAGATGGTGATAGCGGCCATTCCGATCAGTTGGGCGTAGAGTTGATTCGGGAAGTCGGGCTGAAACCCCGGGCCAACAAAGTAGCCGGAGACCCCTTGGCCGGTGATACCCAGATAATCCTCTGGGCCTATTCTGTTCCAGCCGGCTCCGTAACGTCCATCGGCGAATATGGCCAGGGCCAGGAGACCCCACAGACCGCTTAGAGCATTGGTGGCGATGGCTGCTGCTGGGTCGTCCAGGCGGAGCAGGTGCTCGACAAAATAGATTCCCAAGGGAAGTAAGAAACCGGCCGCAGCGCCGATGACTAAGGCTGCCCATGGTGGCACGAAGGGGCAGGCGGCGCTGATAGCAACCAGCCCGGTGGCCAGGCCGCGGGCGCCCATAAGCACGTTTGCCTCGCTGGTGGTGAACCAAGCGTAGAGCATGGCTGCCAGCGCGCCAGCACCAGCGGCCAAGATGATGTTCACTGCCATGAGGGATGCAGGCAGGGCATGGTCGGATGCATACAGGGGATTGCTGAGAACCAGGCCCAGCCAGCCGATGGGGAGAAGCAGGGAGCCCAGGATCGCCAGGAGAGGCAGATGGACGGGGGGCATCTGGGCAGGTTCCTCGGTTTTATCGGAGCGGTGGCCGAAGGCCAGTATCCCAGCTAATGCTGTCACTCCGCCCAGGAGATGTACCATCCCCGAGCCAGTGAAGTCAACGAAGCCATGGCCTAGGTCTAAATTCAGGCCCAGATTTGCCAGCCAGCCGCCTCCCCAAACCCAGTTGCCGATGACGGGATAGATCACTGCCGCGATCAAGAAGGCTCCCAGCATCAGGGCAGATGGCCTGATGCGTTTTCTCAGGGTAAGCAAGGGAATCAGGCTCGCAGTGATCACCAGAGGCAGGTGGGAAAAGAAGAGAGCGTAGGCCAGGGGGGTGTCGGTGCCTTTTTGGAGGAAGAAGCCCTTAAGTCCAAGTGCTCCCCAGCCGGTTCCCCAGGTGACGTCCAGGGGTGACCATTCCCAGATCAACCCTTCCAACCCCGGCAGGTCCCAGACCAGCCCGATGCCTCCGAACTCGAGGGCAAAGCCGCAGACCAGGTAACCCAGCAGGGCCATGCTTGTGGCGGCTAGCCCCATCATGGCTGTGGGCACAGCCTTCTTCTCTGGCATCGCCCCGCTGGCGAGCAGGGTGAAGCCGGCTGGAATCAGGAAGGCCAGACAACTGGCCAGTAGGGGCCAAACCAAGTTGGCCTCGGCTAGAGCGAAGCCAACACTTCCTAACAAGTTGCTTTCGAACATCTCCCCTCCCGTGGTTAGAAATTTGCGTGTAATCATACCAGATTGTGGAAAATAATTCAAGTTGGAGGCGGTTGGAAATGAAAACTCTGCTTTTCGGCACGGGCGGTGTTCCGCATAGCACGCCCAAACGTTCCAGCGTGGCTGGCATCAGGCGGATCAGGGAACTTGGCTTGGGATGCATGGAGTTGGCCTTTGTTCGCAGAGTGGCCATGGGGGAGAAGACTGCCTTGGAGGTTAGGCGGGTTGCGGAGGAGAACGATGTGCGGCTGAGTGTTCACGCTCCCTACTATGTGAACCTCAATTCCCCTGAGGCGGATAAGGTCCGGGCCAGTCGCCAGCGCATCCTGCAGGCGGCGCGAATAGGTTGGCTTTGTGGGGCTCAGTCCGTTGTCTTTCATCCCGCTTTCTATCATGATAATCCTCCTCAGGTTGTGTATGAGCGAGTCCGTGGCCACCTGATGGAGTTGGTGGATGCGTTGAGGGCGGAAGGCAATGGGATTACGCTACGGCCCGAGACCACTGGCAAAGTTTCGCAGTTTGGCACGTTGGAGGAGCTGCTGAGGTTGGGCAAGGAAATAGAAGGCGTGTCGCCCTGTGTGGACTTTGCTCATATTCACGCTCGCACTGGTGGCGTCAATTCCTACGAGGAATTTACCGCTTTGCTGGAGGGCGTTGAACAGGAATTGGGTAGAGCTGCACTGCAGGATATGCATATCCACGTGTCGGGAATAAAGTATGGCCCTGGGGGGGAGAAAGAGCATCTGGACCTAGCGGATGCAGACCTGCGTTACGTGGAATTGCTGCAGGCCTTGAGCGATTATGAGGTGGGAGGATTAGTGATTTGCGAGAGTCCCAGCTTGGAAGAGGACGCCTTGCTTATGCAGAACACCTATCGCCGATTAGCGGAGCCCGAAGAGGGGGAATAAGTGGAGGGTTATCGGACAGAAAGAGGGCATCCTGGTTCAAGTGACCAGGATGCCCTCTTGTGTTTTAGATGAGTATCATCAGCAACTCATCAGGTTAACTCCTATCTGGAGTGGAGGTAGGTTCCATTGGTTTCTCTGAGGTTGACATTAACATTTCTGAGCCTCCTTAATAGTTGAATTCCTGTCTCATCATTTAAATCCTAACCCCCTTTCTCTCAGACTGACATATCGCTGCCGGCCGATAATCAGATGGTCCAGTACATCAATGTCAAGCAATTGGCCAGCCTGGTGGATGAGTTCTGTTATGGCAATGTCCTCTGGCGAAGGAGTGGGGTCGCCGCTCGGATGGTTGTGGACAACGATGATGGCAGCGCTGTTTTGCCTAATAGCCTCTCGAAAAAGCTCGCCAACGCGGATGACCGATGTGTTTAAGCTGCCTATGTACATAGTTGGTGTACCCAAGACATAATTTTTGCTGTCCAAAAGGATGAGACGCATGTGTTCTTGCTCTAGCATGCCCATCTCTATCATCATCAGGTTCGCCGCGTCGGCTGGCGATTTGACTTGAGGCCGTTCCTTGGGCGAGGCGATAAGGAGCCTCCGCCCCAGTTCCAAAGCCGCCTTTAGTTGAGCTGCCTTTGCCACTCCGATTCCTTTCTCTTCGCAAAGCTCACTGAAGCTAGCTCGTGCTAGCCCGATGAGACCTCCGAACCTGGCCAATAACCGCGCCGCCAGGTTTAGGACATTCTCACCACCTACGCCAGTGCGCAGTATTATGGCCAATAGCTCGGCATTGGACAGAGCACCGGCGCCGTACTTTTTCAATCGCTCACGTGGTCGCTCTGTCGCGGGCAGGTCTTTGATTGTAGGATGGTACTCAAGCGTTGTCTTGGTAGCCATGTTTCCTCCCTCTCTCTTCTTGCTTGATAGCCGGTCGTGCCTTACAGAGACCAAATTGCCTGAACTATAGCTGAGACTTTCATGTTTGTCAAGGAGAGGGGGCGTCGTTGATGTTCAGCGGTGTCAATCAGATTCAATCTATTTCTACCGATTTCGTGATATATTATACCACATTTTTAAATATGTCAAGTTTTAATTTATATATGTTAAGTTAAAAGTAAATTATGTTAAATACCTCTGTTTTTGCTAAAGAGAGGGAAGTATACTATACTTACTACAGCTTATGCCACAGTAGGTTTGGCTTGTCTTGGCCTATGAGCTACATGCAGAGGAGGATCTATGTACGATGTGATCGTCGTAGGAGCAGGCCATGCCGGGTGTGAGGCTGCCTTGGCCGCAGCACGGATGGGCTGCCGGACTTTGCTGGTGACGATGAATTTGGACTTGATCGCCACCATGCCCTGTAACCCTGGGGTTGGAGGACCTGCCAAGGGACACCTGGTTAAGGAGATTGATGCACTAGGCGGTGAGATGGCTTACAACCTCGACAAAACCTCTATTCAGATTCGTATGCTTAATCTCTCCAAGGGGCCGGCAGTGCAAGCGCCTCGGGCTCAGGCTGATAAACGAGTCTATTCTCTAGCGATGAAGCATGCTTTGGAAAGCGTTCCCAACCTTGAGCTTAAACAGGGCTTGGTTGAGAAGCTGCTGGTAGAGGGTGATCACGTGAAGGGCGTGGTTTCTAACCCCGGTGTTGAGTGGCGGAGTAAGACGGTGATCCTGACCACGGGTACTTTTCTGGGAGCGAGGATCATGACCGGCGAAGTCACCTTTCCCGCTGGCCGAGCCGGCGAATTCCCCGCCACTGGCCTCTCAGCTTCACTGCGAGAACTGGGCTTCACTTTGGGTCGCCTCCAGACAAACACTCCGCCCCGCGTCAATGCTTGTACGATAGATTTCTCTCAAACTATCCCTCAACTGGGTAGCGAAACCCCGCTATACTTCAGCTTCCGGCAGCCGCCTTGCAGCTTTCAGCATCTGGAACCTCATCCGGTCTATCCCATTCCCCAGCAAACGGATTGGCGCCCCCAATTGCCATGCTACTTGGTTTATACCAACGAGAAAACTCACCAGATCGTCCGTGACAACCTTCACCGTTCCCCCATTGCTTCAGGGTTCATTGAGGCCGTGGGGCCTCGCTATTGTCCTTCTTTTGAGGAGAAGATCATGCGTTTTCCTCATAAGGAGTCTCACCAGTTCTTCCTAGAGCCTGAAGGGTGGCGCACCACGGAGGTTTATGTGCAAGGGATGTACACCGCCATGCCTTACGAGGTTCAGCTCGACATGTTGCATAGTATCCCTGCTCTGCGGGAAACCGAAATCGTACGGCCAGGCTATGCTGTGGAATACGACTTCGTGCCCCCCGATCAAATCACCGCTTCACTGGAGACGAAGCGGGTGGAAGGGTTGTTCCTGGCCGGCCAGATCAACGGAACCTCTGGTTACGAAGAGGCTGCTGCTCAGGGGATCATGGCTGGGATTAACGCTGCCCGCAAGGTGCGGGGTGAGAAGCCCGTGATCCTCAGGCGAGATCAAGCTTACATCGGCGTCCTCATTGATGACTTGGTGACCAAGGAGATCACGGAACCTTATCGCATGATGACCTCCCGCGCCGAGTACCGATTGTTACTACGTCAGGACAATGCCGATTTGCGCCTTTCGCCCATTGGCTACCAGGTGGGCCTGTTGCCACGAGAAAGGTATGAGGCTGTGGAAAAGGAAAGGAAGGCCATTGATGATGAACTGGAGCGACTGCGAAATACATGGCTGGCTCCCTCGGAGGAGATCAATCGGGAACTCACTGCCCGGGGCCTGGAGCCGCTGAACGATGGTGTCAATGCCTTGCAGTTCCTCCGTCGTCCAGAGGTCACCTACGAGATCATCCAGGCTCTCATTCCCAGCAATACCCCACTGGCTCCTGAGATCATCGAACAGGTGGCCATTGAAGCCAAGTATTCAGGCTACATTGAGAAACAACAGCGGGAGGTGGAGCGGATGAGGCGATTGGAAGAACGTCCTATCCCACCCGATTTCGACTATGGGATTCCGGTGGGGTTAAGCAACGAAGCCAGAGAAAAATTGAAACGATTTCGGCCGGCAACCATTGGCCAGGCCTCCCGCATATCTGGTGTCAACCCCACCGATATCTCCATCCTGCTGGTTTATTTGGAGAAAGGCTAGCATTGAAGCTGCGGTTTTCCAAAACGCAGGAACATGGTATAATACTTGCATCTAATCGTAAAGGAGCAACCGGATATGCCACCACTTGAAAACCTTGGAACGATCCTGGTAGCTATCGTAACCTTCATCAGCGCCTTCATCGCGGCCTTGTGGATGAGCTTGGTCATCTGGACTTTCCGCGACATGCGCTTGAGGTCCAGAGACATCTTTGCCCAACTCCTTGCCTCTTTGGTGGTTCTGATTTTTGGTCCCCTTGGCTTGTTGATCTACCTCATCCTTCGTCCCCAGGAAACCCTGGCCGAGGCTTATGCCAGAACCTTAGAGGAAGAGGCCTTGCTACAGGACCTTACCGAGGAAAAGCCAGTGTGTCCTGAGTGCAAGCACAGGATCGAGCCGGATTTCATTCTCTGCCCCGCCTGTCATACCACGCTGAGGAAGATCTGCCCCCATTGCGGCCGGCTATTGCTGTTACGCTGGGATATCTGCCCCTATTGCGGGGAGCCTTTCCCAATCCCTGTCGAACCTGAGGAAGCCGAAACCCCAGTGGAGTCACCTTTGGAGCCCAGCGAGCAGGCACAGCCTGGTTTGGAACCTGAGATGCACACTGGGCCCACCGCATGAGGAAGCCAATCTGGAGGAGACCAACTTGGAAGGAGCTACCCTGGAGGACGCTCTCTTCCCCGAGAGCTTTGAGGCCCCGGTGCGAGGCAAAGGAGGGTGACGTGCTGCCATTGCGTGATTTCATACCTACCCGCCGCTTTCCTGCCCTTACAGTAGGTATCATTGTTGTTAACATAGTCGTTTTCCTCTACGAATTGTTTGCAGAAGCCGCCGGAACGCTGGAGCAAACTTTCTACACAATGGGCGTGGTGCCCTTCGATGTAATCCACAATTTCGGCCCAATTGTTGCTCTCAGCTTTGTCACCGCTATGTTCCTTCACGGGGGCCCTATGCATATCGCCAGCAACATGCTCTACCTGTGGATTTTCGGCAACAACGTCGAGGACCGCATGGGGCGGCTGCGCTTTCTGATTTTCTACTTGATCACCGGAGTGGTTGCCAGCCTCGTTCAGGTGTTTACCAGTCCCAATTCTCGCATACCAACTATCGGGGCCAGTGGGGCCATAGCTGGCGTCCTGGGGGCTTATATTGTCCTCTTCCCCAAGGCCAGAGTCCAGACTTTGGTTTTCCTAGGCTACTTCGCGCGTGTGGCTCAGTTACCGGCTCTTGTGGTCCTGGGGTTTTGGTTTGTGTTGCAGCTCTTCAACGGCTTGTTAGCGATTGGGGTAGCGCAGTTGGGCGGCGTGGCCTGGTTTGCCCATATTGGCGGATTCATTGCAGGATTGTTGCTGGTACGCTTGTTTGTCCTGGGACGTCGTCAAAACCGTTGGAACGAGTGGTACAGATAACGAGAAAGCATGGAGGGAGAGCATGGCTGAGCAAGCGGAGCAGAAACAAACATCTGAGGAGCAGGAGGAAATTGGCCGTCAGATCGAGGAGAAAATCCGAGAGGCGGTCAGCAAGCTGGCCGGGGCCGAGCCAACCGACGACTGGGATACCATTGGCCAGAAGGTCGAATCCAGGATCAAGGGTGTATTAGCCGACCTGGCGGGAACTGAGCCCGACGCTGATTGGGAGAAAATCGGGAGGCGGCTGGAAAGCCGCGCCAAAGGAGACATCGGCAAATGGGCTGGCGGCGGGCCCGATGACGACAGGGGGACAGTTGGTCGGAAAATGGAGGCCAAGATCAGGGCCGAGGTGGCAAAATCGGTTGGCGTCGAGCAAGAAGCAGACTGGGAGCAAATAGCCGAACGTATCGAGGATGAGGTGAGAGCTGGCATCGGCAAATGGGTTGGCGCCGGGCCCGATGACGACTGGGAGGTCATCGGCCGCAAAATGGAGTCCAGGATCAAGACTGCCCTGCGCGAGTGGCTGGAGGAAGGCCAGCCCACGGAACAGGAATAGTTTGCTTGCTGATGGGAGTCCAGTGAACCTTATCCTCTCTGTACTTGGTTCCGGGTGGCTTGCTTTCAGCAGGATGGCCGACAGGCACCAAGCACAAAGTGCGTATTTCTTCGGGGATGCCAAAGACTTGCCGGGCATATGCTTCCCTGTCGCGGTGGGGGTACATGGCTATCCACTGGTGCCGTCAATTGCTTTGCTGATTCGTAGGTCTCAAGCGAGGGGGTTGAGTACATGACTTTGCATGTGCCGAGCCGCCACAACGAGAAGCTTGCGCAGTTGCTGTCGCGAATCAATGAGGATTTGGAGCTGCAGCAATGGTGGAAATGCGCCAACATCAATGCGGTAGACCGTGCGCGCATGAGCGATCACGGGGAAGTGCATATCCAGATCGTAGCCAATGCTGCCCTGAAGATACTGCGACTCCTGGCCGAGGCCGGCATAGAGACCAGTGTCGTTAAAGACCACGGGCTGACCTATGAGGATGCTGAGGTGATCGTGGTGTTGGCTGCTTGTCTCCATGATGTGGGGATGGCTGTTCACCGGGAGAATCATGAGCAGTACAGTTTGATACTTGGTGCACCAAAGGCCAGAGACCTGTTGACTGGCATCTATGATGAGCCAGAGCGAACGATCATCGTGTCTGAAGTGCTCCATGCCGTCATTGCCCATCGGTGGGACATGCCTTGTAACACCATCGAGGCGGGAATCATCAAGGTGGCCGATGCCCTGGATATGACCCAGGGACGGTCGCGAATCCCTTTCGAGGCAGGCCAGACCAATATCCACTCCGTATCGGCCATGGCTATTGATAACGTCGCCCTCGAAAAGGGCGAGACAACCCCCATTCGAGTGGTGATCACCATGAGCAACTCGGCTGGCATCTTCCAAGTAGATGAGCTTTTGAAGAGGAAGCTCAAGAACTCCAGTATAGCTCCCTACGTCGAGGTGGTGGCACGAATTGAAGGGGAGGCAGAAAAGCGGTTGGTGGAGTTCTACAGTATCTCTTAGGAACCGCAAGGGGAGGGGGTGGTAACATGACATAACTCAGCAGCGTAACCTGTTTTCGACACTAATTTTCTCTGAAGGAGGTAGAATCATGCTTACTGACCGTATTATTGGCGCGTTCACATTCCGCAGCGGGGTTTATAGGGAAGTCGAGGAAGACGCCGCATTCACCCAAACAGCCTGGCTCTTGGTGATAGTGGTTGCATTCCTCAACCAACTTGGGGCGCATGCATCTGGAAGGCCACTCCGTTGGCTGCTCGGCGCTGTGTTGGGCACGGTAGGTGCGGTTATTGGTTTCGCCGTGGGTTCCTTCATTATCAACTGGGTGGGGCGCGCAGTTTTCAATGCTAAGGTTACCTTCGAGGAACTGGTTCGGACCTTGGGTCTGGCTTACGTTTGGAACGTGGTGGGAATCCTTGGAATACTGGGCTTCTCCCGCGCTTTATCCTGCCTGTTGGCTCCAGTCCGCGTCATTGCCTGGGTTTTGGGGTTGCTCTCTTGGTTCGTGGCGGCGAAGGAAGCTCTGGACCTGGAGTGGACTCCGACCATTGTCACCGTTATCTTGGGCTGGATTGCCTTGTTTGTGATCATGCTCGTTACCGGGGCGGTGCTGGGGCTGCTGGGGTTGGGTACTGCTGCTCTGGGAGGGCTCATTTAGCAAAGGAAGAAAAATGCAAATTGAGATTGAGTATCGTCCGTCATATTCTCTGGCTGTGGTTAAGCTTGCCCCGGGAGAGACCATTCAGACCGAGGCCGGGGCCATGGTTAGCATGTCGCCAGGCATCACTTTGGAGACCAAGGCTGCTGGTGGCTTGATAGCTTCTCTCAAGCGGTCAGTCCTGGGCGGTGAGAGCTTCTTCATGAACACCTTCCGGGCTTCTTCGGGCGGTGGGGAGATCACCTTAGCCCCGACCTTGCCCGGCGACATGGTGGTGCGCGAGCTGCGGGACGAGACCCTGCTGGTTCAGTCGGGCTCCTATGTGGCGTCGTCGGAGGGGATCAATGTGGACACCACCTGGGGTGGAGCCAAAACCTTCTTCGCCAGGGAGGGGTGGATCCTGCTGAAAGTCAGCGGCACGGGGACGCTTCTCCTGTCGAGCTATGGCGCTATCCATGAAGTAGACCTGGCACCCGGACAGAGCTACACCGTGGATACTGGTCACCTGGTAGCTTTCACTGAGGGGGTAGGATTCAATGTCAGGCGCATCGGGGGCCTCAAGTCCACCCTGTTCAGCGGTGAGGGATTGGTGGTTGATCTCACCGGGCCGGGCAAGGTCTTCATGCAGACGCGCAGCGAGGACGATTTCCTGAGCTGGCTGATCCCTAAACTGCCCAAGGAGCGGCACAGAGGGTAGACAGTTCTGTTCATGGAACGGGTCGCCAGGTAGCGACGATGGTTTCGGCGAGAGCAGGGGCGCCGTAGGCAGCGATGGTCAACCCCTGGCCCTGCTGCTGGCTTTGTGGGGTGATGACCAGCCACAGCAAGCTGAGGCCCTCCGGTGCCTGCCGCAGGGTAACCTTCAGGGCCTCCAGTCCTCCCAGTTGGACGGGCTCGGCCATGATCAGGTAAGGCCCAAAGCTGCTCCCTTCGACGTTGTCCAGCATGGCTTCCAGGCTCTCCCCGGCCAGGG